>CALRCT010000044.1 GCA_943354655.1 uncultured Candidatus Saccharimonas sp.
AAAAGTAATTACATTATTAACTACATATTTAATAATGTAGCTCTGCTTACCTGTAACTGTTTTATTGGCGTTTCCTATTTTTAAAACTGTATTATCGTTTTGGTAAATTGTAGAATATTCCGAAGAAGCGCCAGTTGGGCTAGATACTAAAATATTAGTTATTTCTAAGGACTGGTTTTTGTATTTGTTAGGAATAGCTCTAAAAATACCATGATTAAAGTCAGAAAAAGTTAAATCAATTTTTTCTGTAACTTCTAATTTTCCTTGTTTATCTTGGTTAGTAATTTTGTATTGTGCGTCAAAATTATTAATTATAAAATCTTGAGTACTTGCAGATACAACCTTAGTGCTAGTCAAAATTATTAATACTACAAAGACAAATCCGCTAAAACTAATTATTAATTTTTTCATAATTATATTCTGACGGCTGCAAATTCAGCAACTGCCTGACGAGACAATTCATCCATTGCCCTATTTACGTCTTCTGTTGTAAGTGTTCTTGCTGGGTGTGCCAATGTTACGCTATACGAAATTCTTTTTTTGTTACTGTTTTCTGGGCTATATATATCACCACATATCAGTGACGCAACGTATCCATGTTCTTTTTCTATTTTAGATAAACTAGATTTTATGTTTTTAGTTAATGTACCGTGGCTTGTAGTTGCTGGTACTTCTAAAGTTACATCCTGCTGAGATTTAGGAAATTTGAGTAGTTGTTTATAGTCAACTTTTGCATCTTTTAAGCTTTTTAGCAGTTCTTTTGTGCCTATTTCAAAACCTGCTGTATTAATAGGCAACTTAAGAGATTTATAAATAGATTGCTTATATTCTCCTATTATTCCTAAGACATGTTTTGTTCCTGCGATATGAATAAAAGCTGAACGTTCAGGATTAAAAGGTTTTGCCACCGGAAAATCTGGCATTTCGCCAATTGGCTCGTAATCAAGTTCAAGTCCAAGTTTATTAGCTAAAAAGTTTAAGTATTTTTTTGCATTAAAAAATGCTGATCCGTTAGTAGACTTACCATTTTTACTATAAACAAAAGCTAACATGTTGAATTCTTCGGGTACTTCGCCCTTAGACACAGCATCAACCTTATTATGTGTTCTTCCCATTTCATATATTGCTAAGCTTTCGTAGCCTAATCTAATGTTCATATGAACTTTATCTAGCAAACTTGGGGTAATGCTCATTCTGTAATACTGAAGGTCAGGACTTAATGCGTTTCTTAAATGATACGCAAGATCGGAATTTTGGTTAACTTTGCTTATTAAATCGGCATTAACAAAACTATACGTAAGTAGTTCGTTTGCACCTGTGGCAGAAAGAATGTTACGAACTTTGGTTGTTAGTTCTAGATGTTCGTTTCTTTTAGCTGGAGTAATTGTCCTTTTTGGTAATGCAACAGGTAGGTTGTCGAAGCCGTATAAACGACCTATTTCTTCGACTAAATCTTCTGGCAGTTCTATATCTCGTCGCCAAAATGGTGGCGCTACAGTAACACTACTAGCATCCGATGTTTCCATTAAATATGTTTTTGCCAGTGGCAATAGAGGCTTGTACCAAGCTGTTCCATCAAGCAAACTATCTAGGCTAGTGTAGTATTCGTTAGATATATTACGGCACATTTCTACTATTTCATGGTCTGTGTCGTGAGTAACTTCGTATCGATTTACTTTTGTGTCTAGATCTTTAAATATAAAGACACTTCTTGCTCCAATGTATTCTGCCCAAGTTCCTGGTTTAATGCTCCAGGACATAAGTTTTTCGTATTCTTCTATGGCTTCGATAGGGATTATTAATTTATACTCGTTATTTACAGATTGTTCGACGATTTTAACACCTATACGCTCTAGCCTTTCGGTAACATCTCCGGCCGACGTAAGGTAACTACGTATTTCTTGGTCTAACAAAACAGTTTCGACACATTCTACATTTTCTAAAAGCTTGGCCGCTTCTAACACAGTAAGCGAACTACCAAGTCTTGTGTTTATAAAATCAATATGTGCATTTACAGTAGGTAAGTTTTTAACAGTTTGGTCTTTTATGTCAATTACCCGGCTAGCCTGAGTAGCGTCTGCATATTCGTGCACCATTGCCATTGCCTTAGCCATAACTCTGTCGTTTTGTAATGGACTTTGACCTTTGTTAAATCGAGTTACTGCATCTGTAAATATACCGTGCTTCATTGCTGTTCTTCTGATGCTGTACATGTCAAAAGTAGCTATTTCTATAATTATACTCTTGGTGTTATTGTCTACTTCTGTATCGCTACCGCCCATTACACCAGCTAAACCTATTACATGTTTATCTGTTGCAATAATAATGTTTGATTCGTCTAAAACTACTGATTTTTCGCTTAGTAACTTAACATTTTCGTCTTTGTCAGCTTGTCGTGCTATTAAAGTAGCGGTATCTTTGCTAGATTTTTTAACTTTATCGTAGTCGTAAATATGAATTGGCTGCCCTGTAAGATGCATTAACCAGTTAGAAATATCAACAATATTATTAATTGGTCTAATTCCAACTCTAGTAAGTTGTGTTTGAATTTTTATTGGACTTGGCTTAACACTAACGTTGTCCATTGCAACTGCCATGAATCTAGAAACTAATTTTGATTCTACTTTAACTTTAAGCGGAAGATCGTTGGCATCTTTAAATAGTGGCGTGTTTCTATACCATTCAGGACTAACAAATTTTTGATGCGTAATACCTGCAAGTTCTCTGGCAACGCCCAAAATACCAAAACAATCAGGTCTGTGAGTAAACATCTTGTTTTCGCAGTCAATAATTAAATCGTCAAGATCATATAATTTTTTAAAGTCAGTGCCTGGTTTCATTAGCGCTTCGCTAACTTCTTTATCGCTGATTTCAAGAATACCATCATGATTATCACTAATCGCAAGTTCAGCCGAACTAGCAAGCATACCGTTACTCATTACTCCACGCAGTTCTCTTGTTCCTAAAACAAAGGGTTCTTTGCCTCTGCTGCTAGGTACTGTAGAGCCTGGAGGTAACCATGCGACTGTCATGCCTTCTTTAACATTTGGCGCACCACATACTACCTGAACCAAATTATCGTCGCCTCGTTCCATGCCGCCAACAACGCCACCGTCGTCTATTCTGCAAATGTGTAATTTATCTGCGTCAGGGTGAGGAACACAAGAAACTACCTTTGCAACAACAATTCCGTCATATTTAGAGCCAAATTCAATAACTTCTTCTATTGATCCAAGCTGTTCACCGATTTTTTTTAATAATTCGTCTTTAGGAATAGTCTTAATATCTACATTGCTAAATTGCTGAGCCCAGTTTATTGATACTTTCATTAAAATTGCCTCAAAAAGTCTAATTTTCCGCTTTCAAAATGCCTAATATCTTCGATGCCGTATTTCATAAGTACTAATCTTTCTAATCCACCACCCCAAGCAAACCCTGTATATATATTACTGTCTATACCAGCTTCTTTTAATACATTTGGATGAATCATTCCACATCCTAATAGTTCTAGCCATAAATCTGCTTCAGTGTTACCTTTTCGCAATGCTTCTGGTCGTTCAATAGCAAATTCAAAACTAGGTTCAGTAAAAGGAAAATAAAATGGCTGAATTTTAGCTTTAAGTTCTTGCCCAAAATATTCACTCATAAAGGTACGCAGTACTGCTACTAAGTTGCCGACGTTAATATTTTTATCTACATACACCCCTTCTATTTGGTAAAAAGTATGTTCATGCGTTACGTCAATATCTTCGTTTCGGTAAACTCTTCCTGGTATAACAACTGCAATAGGTTCGTCTTTGTCTAAGTTTTCTTTATATTGTTTTAAGACTCTGTTTTGCATGGTGCTTGTATGAGCCGGTGCAATAAAACCATCATCTGTCATAAACGTATCGTAATCGTCTCTTGCTGGATGACCTTCAGGAAAGTTTAAGCTTTCAAACATGTGGTAATCGTCATCAATCTGGCGTGATTCTATAGCCAAAAAACCCATTCGATAATATATATCAAGAATTATTTCTAGTTCGCTCATTAATGGGTGAACACTGCCTTTTTCTGGCGTTAAAATCTTAGACAAATTTAAAGAATGAACATTAATATCCCAAGGAGCAGTGACGTCAATTGGTTCTTTAGTGTCTTCTTCGACTGTTACTTCTGACAATAACTTTTCTAGTTCTTGTCTTAGTTCGTTAATTTGTTTTCCGAACATTCCCTTTTCTTCGGGTGATAAAGATTTTAGCTGGTCAAAAAGACTTTTAAGCTCTACGCTTCGCAAGATTGTATTGTCGCCCTGTTTTGCTCTTGGTAATAGCACATCTGCAACAGCTTTAACTTGTTCGTTCGTGTAACCCATCTTAAGATTAATTGTATCTTATTATTGATACTTTGTGTATGTTTAATTCTTAGTTTATAAATTACACTACACGCTCTTGAGTAAACATGACCTTGATTGAATAATCGAACCAACCGCTTTGTGTAATGCTTTAGTAATAGATTCTGGCGTTTGCAATACTTTATTGGCAATTCTATCTATATCTGCAATATGGTTTTTGTGAATTCTGCTAGAAAACAACCTAGAAAGCGCGTGCATAGCACCAACAGATAACTGGCAAGTTTCTGCATCACTAAAAAGACTATTTCTTTGA
>CALRCT010000045.1 GCA_943354655.1 uncultured Candidatus Saccharimonas sp.
AATAGTAATTTATAGACATAAAAAAATTCATAACGTGTACAAGGCTCAAGTTGCAAATGGTGCTATGGATCCCGTTCAGTCTGGTGCGGTTCCGCAAAAAGTTACCTATGACTCTAATTTGTTAAAGCGTTAGTAATAAAGATTCGTATTGCCTTGCTTTGTTCCCGGCCAAACTGCGAGTATTAATTTAGCATTGACCGGGATATAGCTTCGCTCCGGCTTGCCCATATGATCTATTTTGGTAGGGCAAGTCGGGCTCGGCATATAATTTGCACTATGCAAATTATCGAAATCGGCGATTCACGCGACTAAAGTCGCGCATCGCCTTGCTTCGTACCCGGCCAAACTCGGCCATATAAAAAGACTCATCTTACGATGAGTCTTTTTATATGGCGGGCTCGACCGGGATCGAACCGGCGATCTCCTCCGTGACAGGGAGGCGTGATAACCGCTTCACTACGAGCCCTTATTTGTTATCAACTTGTCAATTTTATCAAATTCTACCTCTGTTTGCAAGAAGACATGGAGCCGAAGACGGGAATCGAACCTGCGACCTGCTCGTTACGAGTGAGCTGCTCTACCAACTGAGCTACTTCGGCATATTGGTTATTGCTTGTAAAATTCTATCAAATAACGGGGGTATTTACTATTAATTTATTTATCTAATTAATTATATTTACAATATTTTACCTGTCTAGGTTTGTTGTTTCTGCTATAATAATTACAAGTTATTCTTTTACTACGTATCTGTTAGCTTAATTATTTTAATAAATATGCATATACCCAAACATTATTTTCATGACAAGACAGTTTTAGCTCTTTTAATCTTAAATTCAATTTTAGTATTGTCTGTAGTTTTATTTATTTTACTTCATATTGATCCGTCTAAGGGAAGCACTCCAATTGTTCAATACAGAAGTAACTTAGGTATCGATACATTTAAACCTGGATCTGTTAATGAGTTTAGATTAATGGCTTTGTTTGCCGCTTTGCAGTATGTTTTTTCTTGGATATTAAGTATAAGGTTGTACGTTCATAGGCGACACCTGTCTATTGCTCTTTTGTCTTTAACGACTTTTGTTTTAGTGCTTACATCGGTTGTAGGCGACGCGTTGTTAAGATAGTATAAGCTTATGAAACAAATAGAAATACCTTTAATAAAAGACCGTAAAGCTAGTTATAGATTTTTTGAGATGCTACCAGGAATGCTTAGCTGGACTATTTTAATACTGCCTTTTGTTATTGCGCTTACTAATGTTAGGTTGGCCGCTTACTTAATGATTGGATATTTACTTCTTTGGTTTTTAAAAGCTATTGCCCTAAACATCAGAGTAATACAGGGATTTAAAACTTTAAAACAGCACGAAAAAATTAAGTGGCAACATTTAATAGATGACGTAGTACTGGGCAAAGTTACCGAACTTAAGGCTCCAAAATGGCACACTACAAATATAAAAAGAATAGTAGACACACCAAACGGTATTCACCCGCGCGATGTTATTCACGCAGTTATTGTTGCTACATACAACGAAGTACGAGAAGTCTTAGAGCCTACAATTGGCGCAGTATTGAGTAGTGATTTTGACCCAAAAAAGATTATATTATTGTTAGCGTACGAAGAACGTGGCGGTGAATCGGTAGATGTTCAGGCTAAACAATTAATAGAAGATTATAAAGATAACTTTTTGTATGCAGAAGCCGTAAAACACCCAGACGGAATGCCAAACGAAGTAATAGGAAAGGGCGGTAATATTACATTTGCCGGACGACGACTTCAGAAAATAATAGAACAAAAGGGAATCGATCCTAAACAGGTTCTTGTAACTACGCTAGATTCTGACAACCGACCGCACCCTCAGTATTTTGCTGGGCTTACTTACGTTTTTGGAGTTTGTTACAATCCATCAAATTTATCATTCCAACCTATTCCTATGTTTACTAATAACATTTGGGATGTACCTGCGCTTATGAGGGTTATTGCTACGAGTAATTCGTTTTGGATGTTGGTTCAAAGTCTACGACCACATATGTTGCGTAACTTTTCGGCACACGCACAACCACTTGATGCATTAATTAAAACTGACTTTTGGTCTACGCGTACTATTGTAGAAGATGGTCATCAATTTTATAGATCATATTTTGCTTTTGACGGTCACCACGAAGTTGTTCCGATATTTTTACCTATATATCAGGATGCAGTTTTAGCTAAGGGCTACAGACGAACGCTAAAGGCTCAGTTTATTCAGATGCGTCGTTGGGCTTGGGGAGCAAGCGACATTGCATATGTTGCGCATAAAGGCTTTTTGACTAAAAATAATATGAATAAAACAGATATTACATTTAAGTTCCTTAGGCTTTTAGAGGGTCATATTAGCTGGGCTACTTCTCCGTTAATATTGCTGTATGGTGCATTGTTGCCAAGCTTGTTCCACAGTAAAAATCTTTTGGCAGTACAGCTACCACTAATAGCTAGCAATATAGAAACAATCGCTCTTAGTACCATATTATTGTCTATGTTTTTGAGTTTTAAAATATTGCCACCAAAGCCTGCAAGATACAAAAATCACCATAACGTATTAATGGTCTTACAGTGGGTGTTACTGCCCGTTACGACTATTTGTTACAGTAGTTTTGCTGCAATATATTCACAAACCAGACTTATGCTAGGCAGATATATTGGTGCATTTGACGTCACCGAAAAAGCAGTTAAAACCGACAGTGGCACTATTACTTCTTTGTAATATAGTTATTAATTTAGCCCTTAAGCGTTAGTGTGCTTCCGCCAATGTTGCGGGCAAAGTAACTGTCGTGAGTAATATATATAATTGCTCCAGTGTACTTTTTTAGGGCGTTTTCTAGTTCTTCGATGCTTGGAAGGTCAAGGTGGTTTGTGGGTTCGTCTAAAATAAGAAGATTTGGGTTTCCTACTAGCAACCTTATTAACTGAAGTCGAGCTTTTTGACCACCGCTTAGATTACTTACAGGAATGTCCCGGTCTATCTGGGGATTAAATAGGTAGTTGCCCATATCTTTTAAAATTGTTTGTTCACTAACATTTACGTTTTTTGAATGGTATATATGTTCTATGGCATCAAACAAGGTCATACTTAGTAGTTCTGGTCCAATTTCTTGTTCGTATTGGCTTATTCTTAGTGATGGCGGGCATTCTATAACTCCACGACCAATTAATGTTTTTGGTTTTTTGTGTTCAGCAGATTCAAGAATTGCTTTAACTAATGTAGTTTTACCGGCACCGTTTCGGCCAACTATGTGCATACGATCGTCGCCACTTAACGTAAAGCTACAACCACTAAATAATGGAATGTCGTTGTACCCAAGAGTAACATCGTCGACTCGTAACACAGTAGCGCCCGAAACTTCTTTATTAGTGTTATGAATTTTAATATTTTTAGCTTTGAACTTTTGGTAGCTGTCTGCCATTTTAGGATTTAGACCTTCGGCTGATTCTTGATCGATCCAAAAGCTTGGTTTTTCATGAGTTTCTAAGATGTGCGCTAGTTCTTTTTCTAGTTTTTCACGCATTACTACCCAAGGGTTTTTGCCTGCCGCACCGGCGTATCTTGGAGCTCGGGCAATTGCGTATTCTATCTGTTCTTTGATATTTTTAATTCGCTTTTGACTTGTTTGGAATTCGTTAATTGCGTTACTTGTACGCCATGCGTTTTGTGAAAGATAGGCGTCATAGTTACCAGGGTAGCTGTGTGCTTTTTGGTCGCGTAATTCTATTACTCGGTCAACATTTTTTAATACGTCACGGTCGTGCGATATGACCAATACGCTACTTGGAGTGTTTTTTAACCAACTAATAAATGCATCTTTTCCTACATAATCCATGTGGTTTGTTGGTTCGTCTAGTAATGCAATATGAGGTTGCGCAAGTTGAATAGCGATAAGTTCGACAAGGCGTTTTTGACCACCCGAAAGACTATAAAAATCCTGATCTAACAGATCATTATTAAGCTGGTATGCGTCGAATAATTTTTGTAAAGAATTTTCTATTTCGTAGTAACCTAGGTTGCTAAATTCTTCTAGTGCATCAGTGTATACGGTCATTTTTTTCATATCTTCGCCCATGTGATCTGGGTATGTCGTTATGATGTGATGTAGTTCTGCGAACTTAGGAAGCTTGCTACTAATGTGATCTAGGGTTGATTTTTCGATAGTTTTGGCGTGAGTATGTTCCTGTGAAGTAGCCATAACAACGCTATGCTTGGGTATGCTAATGTCGCCGTCATAGTCGGTATCGCTACCAGTTAACAGATTGAATAGGGTAGTTTTGCCTGTACCGTTACGCCCCAAAAAGCCAACTTTTTCGCCATCTTCTAGACGGAGTTCAAAGCTTTTTAGAAGGGCTTTTGCGCCCATTGTCTTTTCGTGTACTTTTATGTGTAGCATAGTGAAGGGGGCTCTTTGGTTCCAGTTTGTTATAGCGAAACTTTAGCAGCTACCATGATTTTTAATTTATTTTCTTGGCTTTTGGTCGTACATGTATGTACGAAGCAAAAACAAAAAACAAATTAAAAGTGGTAGACCTGAAGTTTTTAGTGAACAAACAGGTGCTAAAGAACCCTTACAGTATACCTTATCTGTTGAATATATCTTAA
>CALRCT010000046.1 GCA_943354655.1 uncultured Candidatus Saccharimonas sp.
AATCTGCTCACAAAGATAAAATATTTAAAATAGACGATAAAATAGACACCCTAGATAAAGCAAACGAAAAAATGAAGCGCAGCGAAATTGACGCAACTATTATTTTGCCCCCAGAATTTGGAGTTGTAACAGGTTCAGGTCCAACAGGCGACGCAAAGGTAGTTTATACAGCAAACGGCGAACAGGCCGCTTTTACTTTAGTGTCTATTTTGCAGGCACAGTTTAAGGGAATCAACAGTAGTTTAGTTCAAACTGCAGAGCCTTTTAAAATAGTTACAGAAAAAAGTAATGCCCGAAGCTTGTCGCGATTTGACTACACATTTGCCGGATTACTTGGGTTTTCTATTTTGGGGCTAGGAATATTTGGGCCTATTAGTGTTTTTCCTGAACTAAAAAAGCAGGGCATTTTAAGACGACTACACACTACGCCTCTTAAAGTTTGGCAATATTTTGTCTCTAACGCCATTTCTCAGGCAATAATCGGCTTAATTACAATGGCAATTTTGTTTGCAGTAGCAATGTTAGTTTTTGATCTAAAATTGGTTGGCAACATCTTTGAACTGGCAATTTATTTAGTATTGGGCATTACAACAATACTTGGAATCGGACTTGCGGTCGGTGGATGGGCTAAAAACGAACGCCAAGCAGCACCACTGGCAAACATAATCGTGTTTCCTATGATGTTTTTGTCTGGTACGTTCTTTCCCCGATATGTTATGCCAGAATGGCTTCAAAAGATGTCTGGATATTTACCGCTAACACCTGTAATTGACGGAATAAGACTTATTGCTACCGAAGGCAAGCATCTGACCGAACTTGGTCCACAAATAGGGCTTATAGCTTTTTGGATTGTAGTTATTTATTTTATCGCTTTTAGAGTATTCCGCTGGGAATAAAATAGTCGCACTAAATATTGTAAAATAAGCATAACTGTGGTATAATACATTTATGGAAAATAACCAAAATACATACTACCAGCCAGAGCTAGACTTTTCGGCACCAGCTACACCCGAAGTAGTTCCAGAGCCAGAACATATTAACCCTGTAGTTTTATCTGCAGCCAGATTAGCAGTTCAGGCAGCGCACGATGTTGCTAACAGATCAAACTTTGAACCTTTAGGCAGTAAAAACCCTAAAATAGCTCAAAACGATTCTGACGAAGCATACTGGAAATCACTAGATAAAAAATCTAAATAGTTATTGTATAAATTATGAACAAAACACCACACCAAGAACCCTTATTTGCAGTCGCCGAACGAACAGGTCAATTTGTTGTGTCAGATTTTACAGATGCAGAGCCAGGCGATTTATTAGATTCAGTAACGCGTGATATTCACTTTATTAACGCTCTTTCGGGCATTAGTGATATAAATTCCAGACTTGGCTTTGTTGCTGCGTTAGGCACAAAGTCTAACAGGCAAAGAATCCAAAAAGAATACGGACCTTCTACAGATGCGGTGTCCGAAGGCGTAAAAAATAATATTAAATTATTAGCCGTAAATGTTAAGTATGAATTTGCCCGAGCAATCGGTATGTTTGCAATTGCCGACCAAGATTTAGCCAAACAATACGCCCGCGAAAAGTTCGAGATTTTTAGAACCGAATTTGACGGAACTGGCAATGCTAAAAAACGTACTGACGCCATTGAATATTTGCGCAAAGACATAGAAGCTAAGCAAAATAATCAGACTATGATAAACAGAACATCGCAGTCAGCACATTTACTAGACAGTTTAGTTTATTCAGAACCTGTCACTACTACCGAATCCGCCTTAGAAGACGAAGATGTTTTAACCACCCAAGAAAAACTAAGAGCAATATTAAAAGACCCACGAGCCGGCTTTTATCCTGCAACTAACGAAGAAAAAAATCAAATAATAGCTTATTTAGACTATTTAGATAACCCAGCGTATCCTTTAGGCATAAATAATCAATTTTTAGAGATTCTTAATCACGAGATTAGGCTTTCTGCAACAAACGGAAAAGCTCGTGGAATAGCAGCTATAACTAGCATCACTCATGAATTAGGAGATTACTATATTCAATCTGCAAAGCAGTTACGCGACCTACAGGATCTTGCAGATAAAATATATAATTGCCCAAATCCCGCAGTAACACTACAAGAAGAAATAGGTGATTACCACCAAGGATACGCTCCGTTAATTAGGTTTATGGATCTTAAAGAATTTTCCAAGCGTGGTATTGTTAGCAAACTAAATCGTAGTCCCCTAAGAACAAAGCGTAACGAAGATATACAGGCTACCAAGGGCATTAAAAACAAGGTTATAGAAGATCAGTACACGGCAAGTAATCCTACCGACGCTTTTAAGAATCGAATTAACGATCTTATTCAGGGCAATAACCGCAAAAATGTACAGCCTTTAAAAATAAAAGAACTACGCCTGGTTGTGCAAGATGCTATTTCTGATCAAGCAAAACGCAATTATTTTGCAGAAGCAAGGTTAAAAGAACTATCAAGCATGGGTATCGACGGTATTCTTAGAAGTGTTGCAATAACCGCTTCGTCAATTTTGTATAGTAAGGTATAAAAAGGTAAAATGCTTTAACGATGGATTACAAAAGTTTACCTAAACCATTTTATATACTTGCACCAATGGACGACGTAACGGATGTTGTTTTTAGACGTATTGTTACAGAATGTGCAGAACCAGACTTATTTTTTACAGAATTTGTTAACGTAGATGGCCTGCAAAGTGCCGGCAGAGACAGAGTACTTAACAAGCTAAGAAAGCTTGCATCAGAACGCTCTACAGTTGCACAGGTCTGGGGTAAGAACCCAGAAAACTACTATAAGACAGCAAAAGAGCTAGTACAGATGGGCTTTGTGGGAATAGACATTAATATGGGCTGCCCAGAAAAATCTATTGTTGGTAACGGCTGTTGCAGTGCATTTATTCTTCCAGAAAACAGAAGCTTAGCAAGTCAAGTAATTGAAGCAGTACAGAGTGCCGTAGAAGGTAAAATACCAGTTAGTGTAAAAACTAGACTAGGTTTTAACGAAGTAGATTACAGTTGGCACGAACACCTATTAAAGCATAACCTTAACATGTTAACTGTTCATGCAAGAACCAGAAAAGAGATGAGTAAGGTACCTGCAGATTGGTCAAAATTAGAGCCAATAGTTAAGCTGCGCAATCAGCTGTCCCCCTCTACTTTAATAGTTGGAAACGGTGATGTAACAAGCAGAAAACAAGGATTTGAACTTGCGAGTAAGCACAACATAGACGGGGTTATGATTGGACGTGGTATTTTTACTGATCCTTTTGTGTTTGCCAAAGACAGTCCGTGGCAAGATTACAGTAAAGAACAAAAGATAGAATTATTAAAACGGCATGTAGAGTTATTTGATAAAACCTGGATGCCGGGCGAGCGTAATTTTGACATGTTAAAAAAGTTTGCCAAAGTGTACATTAACGGTTTTGACGGAGCCAGCGATATGCGTGTTCATATTATGGAATGTAAGTCAGCCCAAGAATTATTGGAACATATTAAAACTTTGCAATAAGCTAGTTCCCTGCAAGTAGCTATACTAAGTATAGTCACATATAAAAAGATATAATAATACTAACCATGAATAATCAAATACCGTCAGACTGGAATTCCCTTTTGGGTGTACAAACCTACAAAGATTATTGGTCTAAACTTAATGAATTTGTAAGCTTAGAACGCTTAAACCAACAGGTGTTTCCTGCTCAAAATGAAGTTTTTGCTGCACTTAAATTAACACCCTATAAAGATGTAGCCGTAGTGATTTTAGGGCAAGATCCTTACCATAATGACGGTCAAGCTATGGGGCTTAGTTTTTCTGTTCCTGGCAATATAAAAATTCCACCAAGTTTGGCCAATATTTACAAGGAACTTGCTACAGATGTAGGAATAAGTATAAAAACAAGCGGCGACCTTAGTGGTTGGTCTAAGCAAGGCGTGTTGCTATTAAATAGTGTTTTGACCGTGCGTGCCCATCAGGCTTCTAGTCATAGCAAAAAAGGCTGGGAACAGTTTACCGACGCAGTATTAAAAGCTGTAAGCGACAAGCCAGAACACGTGGTTTTTATTTTATGGGGAAGTTTTGCCCAAAAAAAGAAGCATTTAATCGATGAATCCAGGCATACTATATTAGAATCCGTTCACCCGTCCCCGCTTAGTGCGTACGCTGGGTTTTTTGGTAGCAAGCCATTTAGTAAAACCAACAGTGCACTTAAGGCACATAATCAAAAAGTTATAGACTGGAATAAATAATGAGTGAAGTTAAGCAATCTATAGAAGATTTACGCTACGTCGGACAAGCTGTAAGTAATAGTCAAAATTTTACAGAATTTGATGTTATGCAGGACATAACAGATGTACTTTTTGATCAATATAAAAACTACCTTCAGTACGATAGTAGCTTGTCTGAATTTACTAATGACAAAAAACGTTTTGATCAATCTGCTAACGAATTTGTAAAAGACAGGTTGGTGTATTCGCTAGTAGGTTCAAGGCTAATGTCGGGCATAATTTGGTTTAGCCATAAAACTAATCAAAACATAAACGACCAACATGATTTTGCTATACGTACTTGTG
>CALRCT010000047.1 GCA_943354655.1 uncultured Candidatus Saccharimonas sp.
CAAAAATTTCGGTTATTTCTTTAACCTGCATTAGTAATTTGTCGCATTCTTCTAAACTTAGAGTTTGTTTTACTTTGCCGCATTGTTTTGCAGCTAGCCAAAATTTGGTATGTAGATCTGGGTATTTTTGTATATGTTCTGGCTTAAAATAGTCACTCCATAATACGTAGATTTGTTCTTTACATTTTTTTGCGTGTTCTTCTTTGTATAAAACTATTCTTATAATCTGATTATGGTGTTCTGGATCGTCATTTTTACCTAGATCAATATATTTTTCTACCATTTTACGACAAGTTTCGGCGGCGTGCATCATTGTATCTGTTTCGTATAAACCACAGGGTACATCACAATGTGCGTATACAGGTTTAATAAATTTCATTTTAACTCCAATGTTTAGTTATAAATTTATTATAACGTACTAAAAACTAATATGAATTTATTTTCCTAATTGAGTCCAAATAACAGGTATGTCTACAATTTCTGCTTCTGTACACATAGATCCAAGACCATCAATTACTGTTTTCATATCGTGCGTGTCATGAATAGAAAATTTGTCATTCCAAAATTTTTCACTTAATTTACCGTACGATTCGGGTTTAATAGGACAGGCGAAAGCCAACAACCAGCTTGGTATAGTGTCCAAAAATAGCCAATCTCCTTTTTTAACACCTTCATCTCCGTGTCCCTTAACTGCAATGTTCTGAAATTCAATTCTTGAATTTAGCACATAATTATACAAATAGTTTTTGCTGTGATTCATAAGTTCGCCCAGTACAACTTTGTCTATATCTCTTCTTAAGCCTCTATACAAAAAACTTAAGGCAATGCGTACCGTGTTAATAGACATAATCTCGTTGCCTGGAATCTCGTTTATTAGTTGCGCATGCATAGGTCCACTTGCGTCTAAACCAAACATGTCTTCAAAAAATCCAATTAAATCTTTTCGGTTACTGTATACACCTTGCACAGTTGTAGCGTGTTGGGCTTTTAGCGGTGCGTGTTTTCTAAAAAATTCGTACTCTGTAATTGGCCTGACCATTCCACACCCAAGATACAACATAGTTGCAATCTTATTATAGCTACTATTAGATAGTTCTGTGTCGTCAAAAATATCCTTAAATGCTCTACTAAAATTATTAAATCTTGAGATATCAAATTCAAATTTTAGCGAACGAGAATCGTATTGTTTAGCATAAAAAGGTATGACATCCTTAGATAATTTTGAAGAACCGGCACTGTCGTTACTTTCTACAAATATTAGTTGAGCGTTATTTAATTCAGGAAAATCATATTCTTCTGCTAAAAATTCAGATATGGACTTAAATTCTTTTAACACTCTCTGTTCTATTGGCATTACATCTTGCTCTGTACCTAATCTTCGATCTTGCTCTGGTAAATATTCGCCCGAATTATTGTTCATTATTCATCACCTTTTCGCCATTTATCTATTTGTGCATGATGTCCACTTAATAATATTTTAGGTACTTTTTTGCCCCTAAATTCTTCTGGACGAGTGTACTGAGGAAACTCAACCGACACATCGTCTTGCTGAAAACTTTCTATTTCGGCAGACAAATCACCGCCTAATACACCTGGCAGTAACCTTACTACTGAATCTATTAGTACCATTGCAGGTATTTCACCTCCAGTTAATACATAATTGCCTATACAAAACTGTTCGTCTACCCAATCCGTAATTCGTTCGTCATATCCTTCGTATCTTGGGCAAATAATTATCATATCTTCATTTTGCTTGGCTAAGCTTTTAGCTTTAGACTGCTTAAAGACAGTTCCACGTGGAGTAGGCAAAAAAACCTTTGAATTTGGACTTATTTTTTTGGCATGTTCTATGGCTGCAACTAATGGTTCTACTTTAAGTAACATTCCGTCTCCGCCACCGTAAGGAGTGTCGTCAACAGTACGTCTTACACCAATTCCAAAAGTACGTAAATCTATAAGCTCAAAACTTACAGCACTACATTCCTGGGCCTTCCAGAGCATGCTAGTATTTAATACTTTTTCGAACATTTCTGGAAAAAGTGTAATTATTTGTACTTTCATTAAATATATTATATCATATTATTAATTGGAGGCCAGCTATGTCCCACTTAAAAACTTCTTTGTCTTATACAGTAAAAGCTAACGAACAAAATTCAGACAGTACAAATAACGGTGCAGTAAGCTGTGAAAGAAGTAAATTTTGTGGTTCTTGGCTTACATTTGTAGCAGAACTTAACACTTTTGACTGGGGCAACAACGACGCAAAGTGTAATTATAGTACACAAATAACCGCAATTGGTTGTACGGTTTGCAAATTGTCTTCTATTCATCACCCTGAATATATTAATGAAATATCTGATTCAGAACCTGTTATTAATGTTAATTTAGGCACAGTAGACAATATTACGTCTGCCAAAGATATTGCCTACAACTTAATACAAGATGACATTATTTTGGATCATACGGCAAAGCTATTAAATTTTATAAAAAGTAAATAAATTGTAAAACCTAAAGGACCACCCGTAGGTGGTCCTTTAGTCACATAAAGCTCCCAACAATATATTTTATGTTGGCTCGCATGAGCTTGTTTAATTTTCGTGCGACTTAATAATAATAGCTTAATTTAAGGTATTATTCAATCGCGATTGTTCTTATGTTTTTACACATAGGTGGAAAACTCTAGATGTCTAGGTCGTCAAAGTCAGCAAGATCTTTACGAGCCTTGCTAATAGCGTCAAAACGGTCATCTTCGGCAGTAGACTGTTTTTGTACTGGTGCGCTTGGACTACCCCAAGCGTCTTCTAGTGATGATGTTTTTGGTTCGGCATGTTGTCTTGTTGAACTTGCGCTGTAATCTTTGATTTCTGATGAATTGTCATCTGATTTTTTTGAATTTTCAGAAAAATCTCGGCGGTCGTTATGATGTTCGTGACGGTCGTCGCGTCGTTGTTCTTGGCCTTCGCGTTCTGGTCTTGGTTCGCCGTTGTCTATAATTTTAAGGTTATAGCGTGCTTCATTTTTTGTTCCAAGTGCTCGCAATAAAGTTCTTAAACTTTGAGCAGTAGCGCCTCGCTTACCTATAACTCGACCCAAATCTTCTGGGTCTACTGTTAGTTCTAATAGCACGCCTTTTTCGTCAATAGTACGATTAATACTTACTGATTCTGGTTTACCTACAAGAGATTTTACAATATATTCAACAAATTGCAGGTCAATGGTATTTTCCATAGGGTTAATGACTCCTCTTTATTACTAGTGTACTTATTAGTATAGCAAACTAGTGGTTTACTATTTATATTTAAAAACTAATTAAGCTGGTTGTTCTTCGGATACTTCAGCTTCAACAACTGGTGCTTCGGCTGCAGGTTCTTCTACTATTTCTACTGGCTTGTTGCGTCGTAGTTTGTCAACGTTCTTAATAGCATGTGTCTTGTTAGTGTCAACTTTAACCCAATCAGGTAGTTTAACACCCTCTTTTTGAAGTAATACTGTTACTCGTGGTGAAGGCTGAGCGCCGTTTCCTACATAAAAAGCAGCTTTTTCTTTATCTAAAACTGTTGCTTTTGTGTGTGGGTTGTAATGTCCGATTTGTGTAACGATTCTTCCGCTGCTTGGGCTGCGGCGTGATTCTTGAACAACAACACGGAATTCTGCGTGACCTTTGCGGCCGACTCTCTGAAAACGAATAGCGAGCATAACTGTATGTACCTTACCTTAAAACTTTATTAATTAAACGATTTACCCTTATTTTACAGATATGTCTGCAAAATGTCAACTGAGGTCACGATGTCTTGTCATTTATTGCCGAAACAAGGGCTATGTCTGCTGCTTTTATCTGAGCAATTTGCTTACTTGGACCTGTGCCAGTACCTCTTAGGTTACCGTCTACGTAGACGCCTACTGTGAATGTTTTTTCGTGGTCTGGACCTTCTTCATTAAGTACTTTATAAGAAGGTGTGTGGCTTTCTGTGCTTTGAACATGTTCTTGGTACCTTGATTTAGGATCCACCCAAGAGCCTGACTTTAAAATTTCTTCAAAAGTAGCTAAAACACTTTTTGCAATAAATTTTTTAGTTGCTTCATAACCTTGGTCTAAATACAGCGCGCCAATAACCGATTCGTAACAGTTTGCTAATATTTGTTCACGTGCACGTTCTGTACCGCGTTTTTCGCCTCTAGATAGTCTTAACAGTGGTTCAAATTCGAACCTAGATGCCGCCGAACTAATACTTTCTGTACGTACAAGACTACTGCGCCAATTGGTTAATACACCTTCTTGTTCGCTAAAGTTATTGTACAAATATTCAGTTGATACCAATTCCAAAACCGCGTCACCTAAAAACTCAAGTCGTTCATTGTGTTCAAAAACGGTTTTTTTGTGTTCGTTAAGATACGAACGATGCGTAAATGCAGTTATAAGTAATTGTAAATCGTTAAATGTTACGCCTAAAACATCTTTGGCAAATATGGCGTATTTTGATATGTCCATATTAAAGTTTTTGGTCCCTAATTTTTTTAAGACCTAACAATATAA
>CALRCT010000048.1 GCA_943354655.1 uncultured Candidatus Saccharimonas sp.
CCAAAGGTGGCAGTTAGTGATTTTAAAAAGACTAAGATTATAGCAACAGTAGGCCCAAGCACTAATATCTATGAAGATATTTTGGAACTTATTATGGCCGGAGCAAACGGTATTCGTCTTAATTTTAGCCATGGAAGCTACGAAGAACGCATTGAACAGATTAAATGGATCCGAAAAGCAAGCCGTGAATACGGTAAGCCAGTTGCAATTATTCAGGACTTACAGGGTCCAAAAATTAGACTAGGAGATTTTGACGGAGTTATTCCAGTTCAAACAGGTCAACACTTACAATTTGGATATAAAGTAGACTATTCACGTAGTGGAATTATTCCAACACAATACGATTTGTCTAAAAAAGTTAAGCGTGGTGAACAAATATTACTTTACGACGGCAAGGTTCGTACAACAGTAAATAGCGTTAAAGACGGTATTGTTCATGTTACAGTCGAAAACGACGGAGTATTACTAAAACGCAAAGGTATGAACGTGCCTGATACCGATTTTGCAGGTGACGTTATAACTGTAAAAGACCGCAAAGACATTGCATTTGGTTCGACACAGGATATTGATTATGTAGCGCAAAGTTTTGTTCAAACAGCAGAAGATATTCATAAATTACGAACTATTTTACGTAATCTTGGCAGCCAAGCTAAAATTATTGCAAAAGTAGAAACAAAAGCAGCGATTATTAACCTAGAAAGTATTGTAGAAGCAACAGATGTTGTAATGGTTGCTAGAGGCGACTTAGCAGTAGAAACCACACCCGAGAGTGTGCCTATTATGCAACGCCGTATGATTGGCCTTGGTATGCAGTATGCAAAACCGGTTATTGTAGCTACTCAAATGCTTGCAAGTATGACAGAAAGCCCAGAACCTAGCAGAGCAGAAGTGTCTGACGTTGCTACAGCCGTACTTGTTGGAGCTGACTGTGTGATGTTAAGTGACGAAACAGCAAACGGCAAATACCCTATCGAAGCCGTTAAAGTAATGAAGCGCGTTATTAAATACACCGAAGAAAACGCGCCAATTAAACCATTATTTACAGAAATTGTAGAAAACACAGGAAGACAAAACGCTATATGTAGCGCAGTAATTAGCTTGGCACGTGAAGTAGGCGCAACAGTAATCGTTGCCGAAACAAAGTCTGGTGCAACTGCACTTCAGATTTCTAGCCGACGCCCAGACACGCCAATT
Source organism: uncultured Candidatus Saccharimonas sp. (assembly GCA_943354655.1). Classification (GTDB taxonomy): domain Bacteria; phylum Patescibacteriota; class Saccharimonadia; order Saccharimonadales; family SZUA-47; genus RFTN01. The sequence goes on from CALRCT010000048.1 coordinate 1,195, forward strand.
ATTGCCGTAACAAGTCAGGCTCATGTTTGTAACCAGCTGGCAATTGCCTATGGTACAAAATCTTTTGTACGACCAGATAACAAGTTTGCAGCTACTAAATTAACTGACTGGTTGCGCAAATCAAGAGTTTTAAGCAAAGGCGATGTTATTGTAACTGCAAGTGGCCAACATGCTGGCATAGTGGGCACAACCGACACGATAAAAGTTAGAATTCTAGAATAATGATACAATAATCGTTAATAGGGGGTGGAACCGTGTTTAAAAAACAAACAATTAAAGACATAGACTTAAACGGCAAGCAAGTTCTTTTGCGTGCCGACTATAATGTTCCACTAGATGACGAAGGTAATATAACTAGTGACTACAGAATCAAACAAAGTTTACCTACAATTTTGGCGCTAAAAGCTGCCGGCTGTAAGATTGTTATATGTTCACACCTGGGACGTCCAAAAGATTCGGACGACAAAAGCTGTAGCCTTAAACCTGTTGCAAAAAGACTGTCAGAACTTTTAAAAGAAGATGTTGGATTTGTTGCTGACTGCGTTGGCGACCAAGTCAGTAATGCAGTTTCTGCGTTACAGCCAGGACAAGTTTTATTGCTAGAAAATCTAAGATACTACAAAGAAGAAGAACAAAACAATGAAGATTTTGCCAGAGTACTAGCAGAAGATAGTCATGCAGAGATATTTGTACAAGACGGATTTGGTGTAGTACACCGTGCGCATGCAAGTACAGATGCAATTACTCATTATTTGCCTAGTGTTTCTGGATTATTATTAGAACGCGAAGTAGACACAATTACAGAAGTAATGAACGATCCAGCACGCCCGTTAATGGCAATTATAGGTGGAGCTAAAATTGCAGATAAAATTGATATTATTCATAAATTTTTGGATCTTGCAGATGTAATTGCAATAGGTGGCGCAATGGCAAATACCTTTTTACTTGCAACAGGCGTAGAAGTTGGCGATAGTTTAGTAGATAAAAATGATGTTGCGATAGCTCATGAAATTATTGAAAAAGCTAAACAAATTGCAACCGAACGACAATTTACTTTTTATTTGCCACAAGACGGAATTGTTTCTGATAAATTAGATAAAACTGCGATTACCAGAATAGTTGATTGGGACGCACAAGTTATTGCAGACATACAGTCTTACCCAAATAAACCAGCAGTAAGCGCCAGCAAGGTTGGCCCAAAAGAAAAAATACTAGATGTAGGTCCTTTTAGCGGTGCATTTATTGTTGGGGCTATGCAATTGTGTAAAACAGTTATTTGGAACGGTACAATGGGTGTAACAGAAACCGTTGGATTACAAGGTCCTGTTGGTCCATTTGCACACGGTACAGAACTAATTATTGATGGGTTATTGGGCAGTCATGGCCACAAGCCTTTTAGCGTACTTGGCGGCGGCGATACTACCGCGTACATAGAACAACGAAAGTTAACCGACAGCTTTAATCACGTGTCTACAGGTGGTGGGGCTAGTTTGGAACTTATGGCAGGCAAGACTTTGCCCGGTGTAGCAGCATTACTAGATAAATAGACGGTAGATAATACTAAGAAATTAAGATATTATAAACTTAAGCAATATGAATACACAGCGAAAAACTATGATCGTAGGAAACTGGAAGGAACATTTGAATGTTTCTCAGTCTAGTTTACTTATTCACAGACTACACGAACGAATTAAAACACACAGAAGTGTAGAGGTAGTTTTGGCGCCTACAATGTTGGCCCTGCAACCACTTAGTGTACAGATTGATAGACGAAAATTTAGATTAGCTGCTCAAAACGCATACCATATAGACGAAGGTGCGTTTACTGGTGAAGTTAGTTTTAGTATGTTACAAGACTTAGTGCATTACGGCATAATAGGACATTCAGACCGCCGTAATAAGTTTAACGAAAATCTTGACGAAGTATGTAGCAAAGTAGCTGCAGCAGTCAGAAACAACATAATGCCAATTTTATGCGTTGGAGAATCCCAAACCGAAAAACTAGCAGGCGAAACCAATCGTGTAATACACGACCAAGTAGTTACTGCGCTTGCCAACGTTACAGCAAAAGAAGTTCAGTCAATGGTAATAGCCTACGAACCAGTTTGGGCATTAAGTTCTGGTACTGATTTTATGCATCACGCTACACCAAAACCAGACGAAATCTTAAGTGCTATAAACATAATTCGCCATAATGTTAAAGAACTCTACGGCGTATCTGCCGCGTCTAGTATTCGCGTATTATACGGCGGTAGCGTTAACGCGTCTTCTGCCTACGACCTACTTAATATAAAAGGTCTAGACGGCTTATTAGTAGGTGGCGCAAGCTTAAATTATCATGAATTTTCTGGAATAGTAGACGCAGCTTTTCGTAAACAACAAGAAGAGGCTTAAGCTATGTCAGACGAAGAAAAAGCTATGTCAGATGTTGCAAAACCAGGTACAACACCAGCGTCAGCAACAAGCCGACCAATTATAGCTAGCAGAACAGCAGCAGTAGTTGACCCGATGGTAAGTGACCCAAAAGTAGATAAAAATAAAATTATCGACAAGCCTAAAGAATCTACGGGATCAATGAAATCACGAATCGAACCTACAAAAAATAGTGAAGAACTTAAAGAAGCGACAGATTCAGAAGATTCAAGTGCCGAAGCCATAGCCGATTCAGAAGAAAAGCCAGTAGTCGAAGACAAACAGGTTCGACTAGGAGAAATTATAGAAAGCGGCGAATACAAAGTTTCTATTAAGCAAAAAAATAATTATGTTAACGCAAACAAATTAGTTACTGTTACTTTTGTGGTTATTTTATTGACTGCAATTGCCGTTTATTTACTAGTTGATTTAAATGTCATTAAACTAGGCGTAAAACTACCTTTTGATTTTTTTAAGTAACTTTAGGGCTACTAAATCTGTTAAACTAAATAGATGTCCGATAATATAATTTTTGACCCGTGGGATGAAAAACCAATAGCATCAGCCATTGATTTATTGGCAGATTTAAACGACGAACAAAAGCGTGCAGTTTTACAAACCGAAGGTCCATTGTTGATTCAGGCTGGCGCAGGAAGTGGCAAGACTAAGACTTTAACTCACCGAATTGCTCATATTATTGAACAAAAATTAGCTCGTCCTGATCAAATATTGTCTGTTACTTTTACCAACAAAGCAGCCAAAGAAATGCGTACGCGCGTTTACCATTTAATGAATCCGTTTTTAGCGACAGACGCAGAAGCGCCCAG
>CALRCT010000049.1 GCA_943354655.1 uncultured Candidatus Saccharimonas sp.
CAATAATGGGGATTGGCCAAGTGGTAAGGCGCTGGTTTCTGGTACCAGTATTCGGGGGTTCGAATCCCTCATCCCCAGCCAGATGTAGAGCCCAGCGAAAGCTGGGTTTTTCATTTTGGCTTGTATAGCTGCAAATCTAATTTTGATTTAACTACAAGTCAATTTAATCTGAATGAAAAAAACGAAGAATTCGTAAAAAACATAATACTTTTACGCCGCCCCTAGGTACTTAGAGTAAAGTAATATTTTGTATTATACAATAAAATAGTGTTGACATTTAACGTTAATTTATGTCATAATAAATCTGATTAATGTATTAAATAAAAAACTATTGGTCAGGTACTGTGGAGATTTTAGATAGTTCGATTGAACTTTTTCGTGTATTGTTTCTGCTCGGTGCAATTATTTCTTTACTTTATAAAAAAAAGTATGGGATAACCCCGGGTGGTATTGTCGTCCCCGGAATATTGGCCGGCATACTATTTGCAAGTTTTAGATCTTTTGTTGTTTTGTTAGTTACTACCACAATTTGCTGGATGATACACCGCGTGTTTATATCTAAATACGCTCTTAGCAGCCGCTGGACCACACTTATATGTATGTCAATATCGGCTACTTTAGGCCTTTTAACAATGTACATCTTTAGAAAGTACATCTCTTTTTCTTCTGAATCTTCTTTAGTAAGTCTTGTAGTGCCAGGACTCATCACTATAAGTGCAAAAAAATACGGGATAGGCAAAATTGCATATTCTACTTTGTTTGTTACAGCTGTAACTGGTAGTGTTGGTGTACTATTGGCATCTTTAATACCCCACCAGCAATTAACTTCTTTAAATGTACAGCTTGCCGAATACACACCTTTGACGCTGACAGCACCTTTTGTAGTAATACCTGTAAGCTTAATAACGGCTATTTTGATTTATTATCGATTCGGTATTAGGGGCGGCGGATATGTTATTGGGCCATTCTTGGCACTACTTATGTTTATCGCCCCACTTCAAGCATTAAGTATTGCTGTAGCTATAGCAATTAGCTACTGGTCCATGAAGTTCATCCAACAATATACATTAATTATAGGCTTAGAACGCTTTGTTGCTAGCCTATTTATGGGTTATTTTACTATAACTGCTATTGACTACATCGCTATTACTGCAGGCGTTGGTCAGTATTATCCTTCGCCTCAGATAGCGATTATAGCAGTAGCTGTAATAACCAATGAACTTTGTTTGCAACCTGCACGTTTATCTATTTTAAAAGGCGTACTGCCTTCTTTGTTAATAGCCTACTTAACCAGGTTGGCGGTATAAAACTATGTATATTCCAATAATGATCGCTATACTTTTTGCTGCCTACATCGCCAATAGTATAAAAAAATACCGCATTCATGAGTTATATATGCTAGATGAATTTGAACACCGCATTCATGTAAACGGTATTCGTGGCAAGTCGACAGTCACTCGCCTTATTGCTGCTTCGCTTAGAGAAGGAGATATTAAAACTCTAGGAAAGACAACAGGTACTGCTGCACGGCTAGTTATTGGGCACCGAAAAGACATAGAGATTCCAAGAAAAGAAGCAGACGTAGCAGAACAAAAGCGAATTCTAGATATGCACAAGAGCAAAGGATACAAAGCGATTGTTTTTGAATGTATGGCTATTAATCCTATATATCAAACTTACCTAGAAGAAAAAATTATGCACTCTACTATTGGAGTCATAACAAACATACGTGAAGATCATATGGATATACTTGGTAAAAGTCTGACAGAAATAGCACTAAGCCTTTGTTCTACTATTCCTAAAAATGGACATTTAATAACCGCCGAAACCAACCCTAAACTTCTAACTATTTTAAGAAAAGAATGTAGGCGTAAAAACACTAAGCTACATGCAGTTGGTAATATGAAGATTGGTGATAAACAAATGTCAAAGTTTGACCATTTTGAATATAAAGCTAATGTCGCTATTGCAATTAAAGTGGCCCAGCTAACGGGTATCAAACGCAAAACAGCATTAAACGGAATGCACAAGGCTCAACCCGATCCAGGTGCATTTACTTTAAAAAAGATGAATAAAAATAACAAAACAATTCATTGGGCAAATCTTTTTGCTATTAATGACCGTGAAAGCTTTGTATTTACGTCTAATGCAATACGCTCTAAAGTTACCAAGCAGACCGCTAAGGCCGTAATTTTAAACAATAGGCACGATAGACCTGACCGTGTTTCTCAATTTGTAGATCTTGCTATTAAGTCAGTTGGTGCGGACTATATTATATCGTTCGGAGATTACGAAAAGATGGTTCTTAAAGAGGTGCAAAAACGAACCAAAAAACGCAACGCTAAAGACGTAATTGTAGTAAGCATGGGAAACGAAAGTGAGCACTCCAATTTAACAGGTACAAAACTATTGAAAGAAATATCAAAGGTAGTAACAGAAGACGAATTTTTGCTATTAGGTTCTGTGAATATTCACACTAAGCAGTCGCAATCACTTTTAAAATTCTTGGAGAAAAGTCATGCTCACTAAATTAAATTTTATGAATAAAAAAATACTTATACGTTTTGCATTAACAATTTTCACTATCTCGTTTTATTCATATTTTGGTTATATGAACCTAATATACGACGTTGCTGCTCAACCAGAAATAAAGATTCAAAAACAACTATCTGAAGTTAAGAACGTACCAAATACCGTAGTTAAGCCACAGGAATATTACGGCTTAAAACGCGCAGAAATCGCTCTAAAAGAATTTAGAAAGAATATTGTCGAAAAGCCAATGGGCTGTAACTGCGGTCCTGAAGTAGACATATACACTCAAGGATATCACTCACAATGGTGTACCATGTTTGCAAGTTGGGTAACTATGAAGGCTGAATCCCCTGTCGAAGACAAATTAACAAAAAATTGGAGAATAACAAATTCTCGTAAGTTTACAGAGTATCTTCAACAAAATGGCACCTGGCACGATAGAGACGAGGTTATAGCAAATAAATTACAGCCTAAAATGGGAGATTTTGTTATTTTTTGGCGAGGTGATTTTGAAGATAACTTAGGCCATGTCGACATTGTAGTAGATGTCAGTGAAGAAATAGGAAGAGCCGGAATGGTTGGCGGTAACTTAAATGGTGGCGTTAAGTACCGTAACTTTTCTTTTGTACAAAATTATGGATTCCTAGGATTTGGAAATCCAGAAAAAGGAGATAAATAAATGAGACTAATATCTAAAAAATCGCAAAAAATAATAAAAAGAAAAATTAAGAACTTTAGCAAGAAACTTGCAATTGTTAAAAAGACTGTTCGGTCTAAAAAACGGACTATTTTAAAAAATATAAAAGCAACTAACAAGCAAATTAATAAAAGTATTAAAAGTTATAACAAACAGCACAGCGATACGGAGCGAAAGAACGTAGTCAGCGTAGTAGTGTTAGCGATATTAATCATAGGACTTTGTATAAACTTGTGGTCAAATAACAGGTCCATGAAGATTAATGGCTATTCTACTACACTCGACCAAACTACCGCTTTTGAAAGCCGCATTTTGATTGCTGGCGATGTATATTGGGGGCGAGATATTAACAAGTGGTCACAAAATAGCCCCAGAAAAGAGGCTTACCCGTTTAGGCATTTAAGTGAGTTTGATAAGTCCAGCTACGATGCCTGGGTTGCTAACTTAGAATGTCCTTCAGTACCAGGAATAAAGGTTTCACTAAAAGACGAAAAAGAAAACTTAATTTTTAACTGCCCTACATCTTATCTAACAGAAGCTGCTAAGTGGTTTAATGTTTTTTCATTAGCTAACAATCATACATCTAACCAAAATAAAGAAAAGGGACTGATAGCAACAAGAAAAGCACTAGAAAAGAGCGGTATTCAATATTTTGGTCATTTTAACCCTAATATTAGTACCGACGCTTGTGAGATAGTTGCAATGCCCGCTAGAGTACGCCTTAACAACGCACAGCAGTCGGTCAATGTACCTGTAGCGATGTGTGGTTTTGCAGGGGTAAATTACAAGTTACAAGAAAAAGACCTTGAGCCTATTAAGATGTACTCTAAATACATGCCGGTTATAGTAATGCCTCATATGGGTACTGAATACCGTGCAGGTGTAGATTCTGAACGTCAAACTTTATACCGTAAAATGATTGATTATGGCGCTGATATGGTTATAGGAAATCACCCACATTGGGTGCAGCCATCAGAAGCTTATAAAGGAAAACTTATAGTATATTCAATGGGCAACTTTATATTTGACCAACAGTTTAGCTCTGAAGTTACTCGATCAGCCGCTATAAGTTTAATAATAAGCATTAAACAGGGATCGGTTTCTGAAAACCAGCTTAAAACATGGGTTAATATAGGAAGTGAATGTGCGGTTTTTCAAGACAAATGTCTAGATAAAATAAAATTAACAAGTACAGAAG
>CALRCT010000050.1 GCA_943354655.1 uncultured Candidatus Saccharimonas sp.
GACAGTTTTATTAGTAGTTTTTGCTGGTGCCTTTTTTACAGTTTTGGTCTTTTTGCTTGATGATGATTTTTTAGTAGTTGTAGCCATGCAAATAGTTTAACCTTTAGCGCTCATGCATACAAGGTGTGGAATCAACTACATTTGCTTAAACGGTTTATGACAAATTCCACGACCTGTGCGTTCGGCAAATTTTTGATGATAATCTTCGGCTATATAAAATGTTTTAGCTTCTACTAATTCAGTGATTATTGGTTTATTAAAACTTGATTTTGAGTTATTTATAACTTGTTTTGCGACTTCATATTGGTGGCTATCAAAATAAAAAATTGCTGACCTATATTGGTCGCCCGTATCTGGTCCCTGACCACCTATTTGCGTTGGATCATGCATATACAAAAACTGTTCTACTAAAGTTTTGTAGCTAACAATTGTGTCGTCAAATTCTAGTTGTACTGCTTCTGCATGACCTGTGCTTTTGTAGCAAACGTCTTCGTAAGTTGGGTCGGTTGTATGACCGCCTATATAGCCAACTGTAGAATTTGTAACTCCACTAATTTGATCAAAATAAAACTGAACTCCCCAAAAACATCCTGCGGCAAATATAGCTTTAGTCATCTGATTTACTACTTTTATTTGTTTTTAAACTTGTCTGATTTTCTTGCATTTTAGATTTTATAGTTACTAATTTAATGTACGAATTACTATCGTCGTTATTATAGAATCCTAAGCTTGATTGTTCGTTTTCTGACACTTCGTAATAAATATTTCCGGATACTTTTTGTCCTACAGACAAAGGGCCTCCACTAAATAAAGGTGCTCCTTTTTGTATAGCTGGTAGGCTTAACATGTTAGTGTCTGAGCTTACTAATTTAAACTGCATGTAAGGCGACAGTTGAACGACATGGTCAGAAGTGTTGGCTACGGTTACCGTAAAAGCTACTGTATTGCCGTTATCAATCTTTTTATAGTTATCTACAGTAACTGAATAATCATTAGATTTGCTTATTTGTTCACCTAGTACGTTATTTACAGGATTATTTTCTGAAGAGGCTACACTGTCAGAAGAAGACTGCTTGACTCTGTAATCTACGTATCTAGAAAAACTTAATAAACCAACAGTTACAGTTGCTACCAAGATACTTAACGAGATTTTTTTGTTTAACATATCTACTTTCTGTATACTTGCTTTAATTTTAGTATACACCTCTCTTATTTAGTTCTATTTAAATTATATAATATTATTGATGTTTTAACAATATTATTAATTGGTCATAATTTTTTTATCCAGAAGCTGACAAAGTGCAGTATCTTTTTTACCTACTTCTCCTACATCGTAACACCACGTTAGTACTTCGTCTTTAATGGGCACCATATATGCAAGTTCGCCTTTGGCCGGTATGTTTGGTATATACGAACCTCCCTGAAACGGATCATTTACTAGTACCATTTCTATACCGTATTTAGTTCCCTTTTTGTCCTTAACATAGCTTTGTAATACCGGTGTTAACCACAACGCCTTGGTGTCGGTATTAACCAAACTTACGTTTACACTTATAAATTCATAGCCTTCTTTTGGCGGTACCATAGATTTTTTAACTGACTCTACCTTCCACGTTAAGGATTCTAGTTTAAGTATGCCAACCTTTTTAGGAAACGATGTTTGTAACGCTATGGTATAGCGACGATATACAAAAAATGCCAATACAATAATTATGGTAGCAAGCAATGCGGCTACTAAAGTTACTGTCTTTTTAGTAAGGTCTAAGTGTTTAGACTTTATATTTGTAGATTTTTTAGCTTTCATTAAATTACTGGTCCAACTATATATGTATTAAATATGCTTTTTACGCCACTTTGACCACCGTGTTGTGCAGTAAATGCGCTAGTTGCATTACCGCCACATAATGGTGTGATTCGGTTTGATCCACCGTTATGATTTGCAACTTCGTTTCCGTTGCTACCCTTTACGCCAGAGCCAGAAAGAATAAGGTAATTTGAATTATATATAACCCAACAATTTGCAGCAGTGTTATGAGTTGCAATTTGAGCAGCGGTACATGCGCCACCTGATGTTCCACAAGTAGACGTAGGTGCAGCTACGCTAATAGTTACCGTTTTGGTGCCGCTGCTTCCGGCTATGTTTGTACAAGCTAGAGTATAGCTAGTAGTGCTAGTTAAACTTACAGACTGGCTTCCACTTGCGGCCTTTGATCCAGCAAAACTACCTCCACCCCCAGTACACGTAACGGGAAGTGTTGCGTTAGCACTTGTTATCCATGAAAGTACGGTTGAGCCCCCAGACGAAACACTTGTTGGTGAGCCTGTAAAAGTAAGTGTTGGCGCAACTTTTGCAGCACCTGCAGGACTTGAGGGTTGTGTTATTGGAATAGTAGTTGGTTTTGTAGTTGGCGAAGTTGATGTAGTTTGTTGGGTAGTTGTATTAACTGGCTGGGTGGATGTTGAAGTTGAAGTTTGATCTGCTGGTAGTGTTTTAGTTGAATTATTATTAACAGATTCTGTAGTCGATGCATCGTCCGAATTGGAAATTACAAAGCTACTTATTTTTAAAAGTACGTTTTTGGGCACAATTAATCCTGCGATTAAAATTAATGTCAAAAATCCTAATGCAATAAATAGCGAAACAGCGACAGATTTTTTAAGAGACATCCTGCGGGAGCCCTTAGATGCAAATGTACCTTTTATAATATTTATTGGTGATAAAGACATATGATTCCTTTTAATAATATTTTCATGTCATTGCAAATTCTTCTGAATGTATCTTGCTATTTGGTACGCCTAGTTCACGTAGCTGCGATCTTAGCGCCTTCATCATTGGTGGGGGCCCGCATATAAAAATCTCTTTGCCGTCTAATCCACCACACATTTGAGATATTTTATCTGCAGTTAAAAATCCTTCTTGTTCTTTTGCTACATATGGCATGTATCTAAACGAAGGATACTTTTGTGGTAGATATTCTGCAATTGCTTTTTGATCTAATAATTCACTGCGATTTACTACGCTATATACCAAATCTACTGCCCCACTATTGCTATTATAACTTCTGGCCATACTCAGGAACGGCGTAACACCTATACCACCGGCAACCCAAATTTGTGGTGCCGTGCCAAAATTTGTATAAGTAAATTTGCCGTACGCACCTTCTATTTCTGCAACTGCACCAATCTTGATATTTTTTAATCCAATAGTGTAATCACCTAGTGATTTTATATACAGTCTAATGTTGTTTTCGTCGGGTGAACTAGCAATAGAAAAAGGATGTGCCTCACGAATAACGCCCTGTTGGCCACTCCATAAAAATCTAATAAAAACAAACTGACCAGGTTTGTAATCTATGGATTTTTCCATTGGCTCCATAGTTAATGCAACGACGTTGGTTTCTAGCTCTGAAACGCCAATAACTTTATAAGGATACCTTCTTACAAAAACATTGCTCATTACAGTACGATAAAAAAATGAACATAAACCTATTATTACCCATAAAAGCATGTAGTATTTTATAAATGCATCACGTGAAGTATCTGAGCTAATCAAAATTACATGTAATCCTGCGAACATAAAAGCTACACCTAAAAACTTATGAGTAAATAACCAAAAACGATACGGCAGTTTTACAAAAAAAGTTAATACCAACAAAACAACCATTCCAATAAAGGCAACTATTCCTGCATTAATTGCAGTACCCTGTTCGGCTTCAAAAAAAGTTTTGTTTAAGTCTAGGCTTCTTGGTAACAAAAATTTTGCTGAATCTTTTATTGAATCTAGTGCCTTGATGTCTATATATTTAAGCGCTAAAAATAAAGGATGAAAAACCAAAAGAATAAGTGCTATTCCACCTGTTATATGGTGTGCAATATATACCCTGTTAAGTCCTCCAAAAAAATTCTCCATCCACCGAGTACGTGCAGCTAAAAGTAAATTTATTGCGTATAATACCAGCCCAATAAGTCCTGTTACTTTACCGAACATGTTAAAAAACATGAGCGGACTATGCAATGAAGATACGAAGGAATTAATCTGAAACCATCTAACAAACGGAACCGCACTAAAAAGCCAGATGAGTATCCATCCACCATAATGTTGTAGCCATAATTTATAATCGTTTTCGTTCATTTAACCCTTATAGTACTTAAGCTTATTATACTCTACGTTATAACGAACTAACTAACTAACTAACTAACTAACTAACTAACTATTTGTTACAGTCTAAAACTATTCTGTTCGTAGGGCTTCGACTGGGTCTAATTTAGAAGCTTTGCGTGCTGGTAATAGTCCCGCTAAAGCAGCTACCAACATAAGAGCAACAAGTAGCACTAACATTTGAGGAATACTAAACTGAAGTAGTGTATTGCCAGTTCCTAAATCTAGTTTTTTAGTTATCCATGGATTTAGCGCAGTTCCCA
>CALRCT010000051.1 GCA_943354655.1 uncultured Candidatus Saccharimonas sp.
ACTACACTTGAGCCCCGTTACATTTTCCGCGCAAGATCTCTTGACGAGTGAGCTGTTACGCACTCTTTAAATGAATGGCTGCTTCTAAGCCAACATCCTCGTTGTTTAAGAAATCTCACCTCGTTTCCCACTTAGTGTAAATTTAGGGACCTTAGCTGGAGGTCTGGGCTGTTTCCCTTTTGAGCGACGAGCTTAGCCCCGCCGTTCTAACTGCCGTAGTTCCACAGATAGTATTCGTAGTTTGTCAAGGGTGCGTACCATTACTGGCCACAGTCCGAAACAGAGCTCTACCCCTATCTGCTACCGTACGACGCTAGCCCTAAAGCTATTTCGAGGAGAACCAGCTATCTCCAGGTTCGATTGGCATTTCACCGCTTACCACAAGTCATCCGGGCGTGTTGCAACTCGCTACGGTTCGGTCCTCCACAAAGTTTTACCTTTGCTTCAACCTGCTCATGGTAAGGTCACCTGGTTTCGGGTCTAATCATTAGTACAATGTCGCACTATTCATGCTCGCTTTCACTGTGCCTCCGGTAATTACCTTAGGCTGCACTAACAATTAACTCGTTGGATCGTTCTACAAAAAGCACCCCGTCACAGTCCGAAGACCGCTCCGAGTCCTTGTACGCACACAATTTCAGAATCTATTTCACTCCCCTTCCGGGGTTCTTTTAACCTTTCCCTCGCGGTACTAGTTCACTATCGATCACATTATATATTTAGCCTTGGAACGTGGTCGTCCCAGATTCAGGCAGGGTTTCTCGTGCCCCGCTCTACTCGACAAACATGCATTATTTCAGCATGCCAACTCTTCTTCAAGAGTTATCGTAAATATAAGGTTAGCGACACTTTGCATACCGGGCTATCACCGTCTTTGGCGGAACTTTCCAATTCCTTCTGCTCGCATCGCTATTTTCTAAAACCTTATGCACACCAATGGTAGGATATGCTGCCACTACCAAAGTTTGGATAAATCCAAAATTTGATACTGGTTTTTTACAACGTCACAACCCCCTATGATTATTCGTCTACCAACTTATTCAATTGTTAAAAACATTTGAAAAATCATAAAGTTTGGGCTATTCCAATTTCGCTCGCCACTACTCTCGGAATCGTTGTTTACTTTCTTTTCCTCGCCTTACTAAGATGTTTCAGTTCAGGCGGTTACCTCTACCTATCCTATATATTCAGATAAGAGTGACACAACATTACTTGTGCCGGGTTTCCCCATTCGGAAATCCTCGGTTCAAAGCTGGTGGGCAGCTCCCCGAGGCTTATCGCAGCCTACTACGTCCTTTATCGGTATAATGTGTCAAGGCATTCGTTGTGTGCGCTTAATTAACTTTTTACGCTATACAAGAACAAACCGAAGTCTGTTCAAATACTTCGTGCTTTTGACTAGTTTTTGGTTAAAACCAAAAACCTTCTTTGTCGTTTTATGCATCGATAACCATTATCGCTACATAAAACTAATATCATTATTAAATTTTCTCGATGATCTACAAGCGCTTATCGTTGCTTGCAGATCGTTTACGTCAGCCAAATTTTTAAGTTACAAACTTAGAGGTTGGGTTCTTAACCCTGTCATGCCCCTTTAAGTTTACGCTAGAGATCTATTTACTGTTTTCTCGTGCCTAAACTCAAAGATACCAATAGATAATACCAAAAATATTACCCTTTGTAAAGAGTTATTTGGTTATACTTTGATGCAGAAATTGCAACGTTTTTACTACTTGTAGGTAATAACGCGGCTTCTGCTGCTAGTGATAATATTTTTGCATCATAATTATCATCTACTACTGTTACACCGTTTCGACGTAGGCCTAGTTCAATTGCGTACAAAACCATTTCTTCGTAGTTTAAGTTTTGGTTCATCTTCCAGGCTCGACAAAAATATCCGGTATGAGCAAACCCTGGTACAAGGTTAGCTTCTAGGAAGTGTGGAATATTATTACTGTCTAGTCTTATATCTATGCGACCATAATCACGTGCGTTAAGTGACACAAAAACTTGTTCTGCCAATTTTTTTACTGCATCTTTTATGGTACCGTCCTTAACTTCAATGACGCTTTCGTTATCTTCGTTCTTAACAACTTTACCCAAAATTCTATCGCCGTTTTTATTTTTTTCTGTGACCAATTCAATAGGCATAGAAATCAACATTCCAGCAACAGAAGATTCAAATACAGCTACGCTAAATTCGCGACCAGTTAGATAGGTCTCGACCATTGCGTCTGTATTAAAATTATCATTTACATATAGGACCTGCTTTTTAAAGCTTTCAAAAGTACGCACAACTGATTCCGGTCCAATACCTTCGCCACTGCCAGTACTTGGCGGCTTAACAAACAAAGGTAAGCTAATAGGTAAACTTTTAGCATCACTGTATTGATCTTTATTGGCTACAAAATATGAAGGAGTTTTAAGCCCAGACTTTAACACGACTTTTTTTGATGCGGGTTTGTCGTAATCTAGTTTTATTGCATCACTGCCAGAACCAACATAATTAATACCAAATTCGTCTAGATATTTTGATACCCATACTTTTTTAGTAATGTCTTTGTTTGATTCATCTTTAACCAATAGGTGTTTTAATCCCAAAAATACCAAATCAGGCTTGCGTGCGACTACATCTTTTAAGTCTTGCAAACTATTTACTACTACACTGTCCACGTCAGAATAATGAAGACCTAAAATAGCCACGATTGCATCGCAGGATTTTTGCTTCATTGAACTAAGTTCTGGAATAGATGTGCGCAACACTATAATTGATTTATTGATTTTTGACATAAGACCCGAGACCATTACCAATCAAAAGCTCAGTCAACGACTGAGCTTTTTGTTATTTAGCTAATTTATTACTAGTTAATGACTAGCGACGAAAACTTCCACCACCGCCACCTGAACGACGATCTTCTTGGGGACGAGCTTCGTTTACTGTAATTGAACGACCATTAAAGTCTTTGCCATCAAGTTCTTTGATTGCGTTCTGACCGTCTTTAACGTCAGCCATTTCAACAAAGCCAAAGCCTTTAGATTGACCACTGTCGCGGTCTTTTATAACTGCAGCACTTGTAACGGCACCAATTTCAGCAAAAAATGCTTCTAGTTCTTTTTCTGTAACGCTGTAAGCTAATCCACCTACGTAAAGTTTCATTGACATAATATTTATTCCTTCTTTTTAGTTGTAGCACTCACGATTGATATGTACTGACCGTGAGTGACTTGTGCTTGTCATTGTTGTGACTTGCTAATCAGAGAACGGAGAGGTTTATAGTAACCACTTGCTTAAACTAACTATAGCACGTTTAAGCTTATTATCCTAATGTAGTGCCCCGCGTCAACATCCTGCTACATCTGTAAAGTTAGGATAAGGTCGTATTTTAGCGTATACTACAAGATAGAAAGCAGGTGTAATGTACAAATATGTAATTACCGAGTCACCAAGTGGCTACGAAGTGTACGTGAACCTCATAACATCATCAGCCGGCAGATACATCAGTAGACAGCCGCATGTTATCAATCTTATTAAAGAAGTACTAGACACTAAAACTCTTAGTGGTCCAAGAATCGCGCTAGAACACGACATGGGTCGAGTTATTGGCAATACCAACATCGTAGAAACAACAGACAAAGATACCATCTATTACGCAAAAGCGTTTAAAATGAGTGCCTTTTCGCGCTACGCAAAAAATCGCAACCCCGGACCAAGCAAAGTCCTAACTGTTATTTTAGAACGTGATGCTGACGGTGGATACGAAGTGCACGATACCTGGATCGGACCATACAGTCCACCCTTTCCAGACACCGAAAACATGGTAGCAAAAAATATCGCCTACTGGGAAACTCACGCATTTGCTCAAGACGAACACTCAATTCAGGCTAAGACTATTACCAAAGTTTGTCCCTACGTCGTAGAAATACAGTAAAATAGACATCCCAGCCATAACACAGCGGCAAAATATGTGTTATCGCTGTTGTTTAACCTTGTCTTTTTAACCATATTACGGTAGAATGAACAGAGTCAAAAGTGTGAAGATATAGCTAAGTTGGCGCGGCATGCCGCAAAAATAGAAATAGCACCTATGGTGCTCTAGCCAAAAAACAGTGTAAAGCCACAACAAAGTACATACTTTAGACTAAGAAAAACGTGGGGACATAGCTCAGTTGGCTAGAGCACCGCCTTTGCAAGGCGGGGGTCCAGGGTTCGAGTCCCTGTGTCTCCACCATTTTTTGACTGTTTATATTTAAAAATTCGGGCGATTAGCTCAGCTGGTTAGAGCGCGTCACTGATAATGACGAGGTCGGAGGTTCGAGTCCCTCATCGCCCACCAAACACAGAATCCCAC
>CALRCT010000052.1 GCA_943354655.1 uncultured Candidatus Saccharimonas sp.
CCGGCCATAATAAGTTCCAAAATAGCTTCATAGCTATTAGTGCTTGGGCCTACTGTTGCTATAATCTTAGTCTTTTTAAAATCACTAACTGCCACCTTTGGTGGAACTTTTGTCGTATCCATATTGTCCTTATTCTAACTGCTTATGGTTTGTATTACTAGAGTCCGAGCCGATAACTTTTAAAATAGTTTAGACTGGGATAAAAATAGTAACTTAGGGCAAGTCGTAAACACTACGATTAACTTTGATTTTACAATTTTAGTACCAGAATCTGCATTTTTTATGCATTATCTGCTAGACTTTTAAGTATGTATATTACCATAATTGCAGCCACAAGTAAAGACGGCTATATCGCTGGAACAGATGGTGATTTGTCGTGGACATCAAAAGAAGACAAACAGTTGCTTCATGATTATGTATTAAAGTCAGACGTATTAATAATGGGACAAGTCACCTACCCAAAACACACAAAACTAGGCACTAACGACAACAAATTGCGTGTTGTTCTTACCCACGACCCAAAAAATATGCAAATGCTATCCAAAAACACTCAATTTGTTAACGCACCACTGTCTGACATACTAAAAGACTTAAAATCCAAAGGCTACAAAAATGCGCTTATTCTTGGAGGTGCTTCGGTGTATAACCAAGCAATCAGTAATAAGCTGGCAGACACGTTGCTTATAAGCGTCGAACCAATTACGTTAGGTTCGGGTTTACCTTTGTATTCAATACCTTTAAGCAACGAATCTTTGACTGGCTACAAGCAAACTTCTGTTACACCCCTAAATTTAGCAGGTACCGAATTGTACCAATACAATCTAAGCTAACTAAACCTGCCAAATAAAAACACCCTACAGCCGTAGGGTGTTTTTATTTGGTGATCCCAAGGAGAATACTAAGGTATATTCTAGCCGAGCATGCGAATGTGCAAGCACCTTCGGTCTCGGCAGAATAGCGAACTATCTTGCCACTGCCTTCGGCAGCTCCGCAATAGGAGTTCGATACGTATGACATTGCCAAATAAAAACACCCTACAGCCGTAGGGTGTTTTTATTTGGTGATCCCAAGGAGAATCGAACTCCTATTGCCGGGATGAAAACCCGATTTCCTAACCGTTAGAAGATGGGACCTTATAACTAAAAGATTATAGCATAACAGATACAAATTGTCTACTATGACAGCTAGTTTGTTGGTCTAATTTTGTTTTTTATATTTACGTAATGTTCTTGTCTTTGTTGAACGGCATTGTTGCCAATTCCGTCTTTAAGACCAAACAATACCGCACAAGTTACCGATCTTGCTAATATTTCTCTGCTGTTTTCGTAAACAGACGATTTATAACTAGACTCAACTGGTAAAAACTTAATTTTAACTGGCAATATTTTTTTAGCCAACATCAATAGTCGTGGCATATGACCTTTATCTGTAACCAAAGCAAGTTCATCGTGTCCAAGTTCGGTTATTTGGTCACGACTATTTATTAAATTTTGCATTGTATTAATAGATAGTTCTTCTTTTTTAATACTTTTGGGCAAGAAATTTTTATGAACACGCCGTTGTATGTGGTTTTCCATTGCTGTTGCCTCTGACAATAAGTCTTTGGTGCCTTTTCCGCCGCTCAAAAAAAGCACAGGAATTTGCACACCATCATCAATAGCTCGTTCAACAGATTCAATACGCGCAAGTCCTCTTGGTTGTAGGCTGCCATCTGGCATTACACCCGAACCTGGTACAAATACGGGCACGTCAGAAACTATGTGTTCTGTAGAAGGGTAAATTCTCATTGCCATATTATACTACATTTTACCTTTTTTTACAATAGCTAACCATACATCCCTGATCATTCGAGCGTCGTCTAGCGCATAATGTTGCTGATATTTTGTAACGTCTATTCCAAGACTCTTATAAAAAGTCTTTGCGCCAGATTCTGTTGCTAGCAACTTTGTGGGATTAATGCCGTTAGCAAATAAAATACTGCTAAAATCGATCGTCATCCATTTAAAGGGCAATTTGCCAGCACCAAACATTTTTACAAAATACAAACTGTCATAGTTGTCTACATACGCAACAGCAAAGGGCATTTTTGGACCCAAAAAGTCACGTATTTGCCTACAAGCTTCGTGCACAGTTACCTTAGGATTAGTAAGAGTCGGTAAAATATGACGCTTAACCCAAGGATCAACAACGCCGTCATATTCAAGTTCTAAGTATAGTTCTTCGCCGGTTAGCTTGATCATAGCTAGCGACAATATTTGACCAGTTGCAGGTTCTAGGCTCGTAAATTCGGTGTCTATAAAAATAAGATTGTCTGGCTCGTACGGCTTTAATTGCATTTACTTATAATACAAGACTTACCTGTAATAAAAAGTCTCCTTATTGCTAAGGAGACTTTTTGTAAGTTGAGCGGTCAGTCACGACGCGTTTTATCTATTTAAAATGTAGCACATTTTTTGTCTTTTGTCGACACTAAAACCTTACGGTTATTTGCGTACTGTTCGTCTAGCAATTAGGTTGTGCAATAATGCACCAGCTAATGTAACGCTACCAAAGATACCAATAACGTTGCCTGCACCAGTGTCAGGAATTTGTGTTGGAGCTGGCTTAACAGATGCAACACATGCACTGCTTGTAACGTCACCTAGGCTAGTTTTAACTGTTGCCTGAATGCTGTAGTTACCTTCTTTTGCATATTTGTAGCTGTATGGTAATTGAGCAGTCGTAATTAGCTTGGTTGTTCCGTCGCCAAAGTTAATGCTTAATCCGTTTAGCGTTGCTTTGTTTAATGTGTAGTTTAATTTGTTAATAACTACAGATGTACCGTTTTTTGTAACGTCTAGTAAGTCGCAAGTTGCTGGCAATACTTTAGGAATCGAAACTTCTTCGACTTCTACTTTCATAGCCATCCATACTCGTTCGTCCCAACATCCTTTAACGCTGTTTTGTCCTTCGACAAAGCTACCTGCTACGCTACCAATTGGTGCGCCGCCAGTAGTTACGATTGAATTAGGAACAGCAACGTTAACTTTTGCTTCTTCTAAATATGCGCCTGCTGAATCTGCAACATATTTAAGTTTAAATGTACCAGTACCACAATTAAGTGATGCGTTGTCGTTTACAGATTCTGCATTAGAAGATGTAAGTCCACCTGTAATGTTAAAGCTAGAAGCATCTGCTGTTGGTAGTCCAACTTTTGCAATTACATTTTTTGCAACTGCGCTGCCGTCGGCGTTACCTGCAGGGTTTGCACCGTTGTGTACGTAAAACCATACTACAAATCGGTCACCAGTTTTACAGGTTGTGTTTACTAAATTACTTAGTGTGCTATTTGCTGCACCATCTTTTTTAAGACGAATAAAGTCTGCTTCGTTTACTACGCTAGGAACATTGTTGTATACGTTAAATGCAGGAAAACTAGTTCCTTGTGTAGCTGCACCTTCGTATGGCAATGATCCTGCAGCAATTGCTGCTGCGCTTGCAGGCATTAAACTGATCAAAGCAATAGCTAATGCCGCTGATGTTGATTTAATAAAGTTTGTGAATTTCATAATTATATCCGTAATTCTTTCTTAATTTAACAACGTGGGTCGTTAGGGTTATTAATACAATCAGCAGGTGGTTCTACGCCTTTAGGTTTTGCAGTTGTAGTTGTGCTAGGAATTGTTGTAGTTGTAGTAGTTTTAGGGATTGTTGTTGTAGTCGTGTTAGGTGTTGTAGTACCTGGCACAGTGTTAGGAGTACTTGTACCTGGACCTGTGTTAGGAGTTGTACCTGGTACGTCTGTTGGTGTTCCAGTTGTGTCAGGTGTTCCTGGCTTGTCTGGAGTACTTGGAGAAGTTGGTGCATCACCGCCACCGCCATTACCGCCGCCACCTACTGTTCCAGCACTTGGTGTAGTACCGTTTGCAGGAGTAGATTGTTCGGTAGATTTGCTAGTGTCAGGAGTTGATCCTGGTGTAGAGTTTTTAGTTCCGTTTTGTTGACCTTGGTTAACAACAATTACAAAACGACCATCTCGTTCTTTGCTAATTACAACTCCGTAGCTAACTGCATTGTTTTTGTCACGAACAGTTATAACTTTAATAGGTGATTTTACGTCAACTATTTGAGTTTCTAGGCTTACAAGATTGCCGTAAGTGTCGTATACGTTTTTAACTTCTACGACTTTGCCAGATGTAATGTCAAATATTTCGCCTTTAGTAAGAACAGTTTCACGAACGTCCTGACAAGTCGATTTACGCTTGTCGTCGTTATGAAACAAAACATCAAATGAATC
>CALRCT010000053.1 GCA_943354655.1 uncultured Candidatus Saccharimonas sp.
AAACTCATTTTACCTGCGACTGTCTGAAGACTTCGTTCGATTATAACTACTTGCTTACTGCCGATTAATTTAAACGCGTTATCTACAACAACCATCGTTCCGTCTTCAAGGTACCCTACGCCTTGCCCTCTGCCTTCACCTTTTTGCAATATTTTAACTTCTTGTTCGTCACCTGGTAAAAACGTAGGTCTAAGCACCTGGGCAAGTTCGTTTACGTTTAAAACTACAACCCCTTCAACTCCGGCAACTTTATTAAGATTGTAATCTGTGGTACATAACTTAGAACCAAGTTTTTTTGCCAAAATGATTAATTGTTCGTCTGTTTTTTCTGTAGATTTAATACTTTCGTTAATTTTAAATCTGTCGGCGTAGTTCTTTTTTAATTGTTCGGCAATTTCTAGGCCGTGCCTTGCTCTAGCTCTTTTGTGCGTATCGCTTCCATCTGCAAGCATTTGGAGTTCTCTTAAGACAAATGACGGTACAATAATATCACCATCTAAAAAACCGATCTTAATAACTTCTTCTACGCGACCATCGATTAAAGCACAGCTGTCTAATATAACACCTGATTTATTTTTTTTAGTTTTTCCTGCTAGTTCTAATAATACAAGGAATAGTCCAGCTGTATTTACTGCCAATAATGCTGTTTGCAATGTTTCGTTCACTTATTATTCCTTTTCTAAGAATGTGTTAAGGGCCTCACGCACGTTTGGTACGCTTGATAAGCCTTTTTTTATTGTACTGTTTTTTGGCCCAATTGCAGTTTCGAATCCTAGTTTTAAAGCTTCTGATATACGTTTTTCGATAAATGGTACATGTCTTACTTCGCCAGATAAACCAAGTTCTCCAAATACTACAGCGTTCTTTTTTAATTGCATACCCTTACTTGCACTTGCAATCGCCATTACAACTGCTAAGTCGGCTGCAGGTTCGGATATTTTAATACCACCAACTACGTTAATGTATATATCTTTGTCGGCCAATTTAAGCTTGGTACGACGCTCTAGCATAGCTATAAGCAAATTTAGCCTGTTAATATCAAAACCACTTGCTGCTCGCTTTGGATAGCCATAAGTTGTAGTGTTTACTAGCGCCTGAATCTCTACAAGTAGCGCACGGCTTCCTTCTATGGTTGCCAGCACAACTGAACCATCAGACACTTGACGCTCTGCCAGTAGCGCTGCAGAGGGATTTTCGACTGTACGTAAGCCCGATTCAACCATTTCAAAAATTCCAGTTTCGCCTGTTGATCCAA
The DNA here is from genome assembly GCA_943354655.1 of uncultured Candidatus Saccharimonas sp. Taxonomy (GTDB): domain Bacteria; phylum Patescibacteriota; class Saccharimonadia; order Saccharimonadales; family SZUA-47; genus RFTN01. The sequence goes on from CALRCT010000053.1 coordinate 1,256, forward strand.
ATCTATTTTTTATGGATCTTAATAGCTTAAAACCACCGTACCTGTCGCCTTCTAACTGTAATACAGTATCAACTGTGTGTTCTAAGACTTTAGGGCCTGCAATCGAACCTTCTTTAGTAACGTGTCCAACCAGAATTAGTGCACTATGAACTTTTTTTGCGGCTGACGTTAATAATTGAGTACTATTTGTAATCTGACTTATCGTACCAATACTCGAACTTATTTCTTCTACGCCAACAGTTTGAATAGAATCTACAATAACTAAGGAATAATCACCTTCGGATATCGTACGCGCTATATCGTTAGCACTTGAGCTTACAGCAATTGACAGCTTATCTGCTACTGCGCCCAATCTTTTAGCTCTTAACGCTACTTGATGCGCTGATTCTTCACCACTAACGTATAAAACTGATCCATTCGCAGCTACAGCGGCAGCGACTTGTAGCAAAATTGTACTTTTGCCAATACCTGGTTCACCAGCTACCAAAGTGACACTTCCCGGAACAAATCCACCACCCAACACAGTATCAAAGTCTTTAATACCAGTAGTTATACGTTTTATGTTTTCGTATTTAACTACATCTTTTAAAGACTGAGGTTCTAGTGATCTTCCTGTTGACGCAACTAATGATTCTGCCGAAACTACTTGTTCTTGTATTGTATTCCACAGTCCACAAGTCGAACATTTTCCACTCCATGCAGAATAAGTTGCTCCACAACTACTACACTCAAATCTAACTGATGATTTTTTGGCCACTTTACTAACTCCTAAGTTAGTATCATTATACTCTTTTATTTTGCACTAGGCACTCTTGTATCTATGGCATTAAACAATTCTTGTTCTTCGGTTACTATTAGGTTTCTTTGTCCTATAATAACGTTATATGCATTTATTTTAGCTTTTAATATTGCAATGTCGCTATTGTATTTATTAACAAGCTTTTTATATCCTGGTATTCCTGAATTGTATTCTGCAAAATTCTCTATTTTTAAAAGAGATTGAAGACGTGAACTTTCGGTATCTATTATTGCTGCTTGGTTTACTAAATCTACATTATAATTGTCGATTTCTGATTTTAGACTTTTTAATTGAAGATCGTATGCCTCGATCTGATTAGTTCTTTTACTAAATTCTGCTTCGTATAAAGTAGATAAACTAACTACTTTTTGTCTATCAATAAAATATTTTTTGTAGTATGTTTCTAGTTCTGGAGTTAATGTCTTAACTTCGGTGGCCAAAATTGAATGTAGTTCGTTTGGTACAACAGACGGGTCTCTTGATCTGTAAGATTCTATATTTTTTTTAATTCTTTCGTCTTTTAAATCTTTAAATACTGCATCTGTTAATTTATTTATGTTAGCTTTTTCGGCAGAGTTAAGCCTGTCGTATGCAGCATGCAGCATCTCGTGTGCCGCAGTTACTTCTAGCACGCCATTTAGTCTTTCGTCTTTGACGTTATAAACATAAATACCGCTACCTTTTTTATAACAACCCAAAACAATTGTTTTTTCTGCCGATTCGCAGAAACTAATAAATGCTTGTTTATCCTGAACTGTAGGACGTGCCACATAAAATATTTTTGTTGCTTGGCTGGTCATAGTAGTATCTGACGCTAATTTACTGATATTTGCTGGGGCAACGTAATTTTTTAAACTCCACATATCATAAATATTTTGCCGTTCATACATTGCAACAAATGGCGCAAAGACAAATAATGTAGTGATTATTGAAGTAAAGATGCGTTTAAACGGCATATGTTTATTATACCTTTAATTGACGATTATTTTTCGTGTGTAAAAGAAAAAGCTAATTTATTTGCAACAACTTTTACGTTTATAACGTCACCTTTATTGTAAGTGTTGTCTATAAGTCCAGAAGCTATGTGGTCTTCTATTTCGTCCTGGATCAAACGTCGCATTGGTCGAACGCCATATTTAGAATCATAACCTTTTAATGAAAGCCATTCTTTAGCTTTTTGTGTCACTTCTAAAATTAATCCATGTTTTACTAAACGACTACGCAGTTCGTCTAACTGTACATCTAAAATTAATTGGGCATCTTTTTTAGTCAACGCCCTAAATACGACTACTTTATCGATTCGATTAATAAGTTCTGGTTTCATTAGTTTTTTGAGTTCTTCGTGAACTTTGCTTTTGTTCGCTTCGTGCAAAGCGTCAAGATTATCTAAATCTGCTTTTGCTGTAGCTTCGAACCCTAATTTAGCTTCTTTTTGTAGTTTTTCTGCGCCTACGTTGCTTGTCATAATGATTATAGTATTAGTAAAATCAATTTTACGACCTTTAGCATCTGTTAATACGCCGTCTTCTAATACTTGTAATAGCATATTAAATACATCTGGATGTGCTTTTTCTATTTCGTCAAAAAGTACCACACTGTATGGTTGTCTGCGTATTTTGTCAGTTAACTGACCACCTTCGTCATAGCCTACATAACCTGCAGGTGCACCAACAAGTCTGCTTGCAGTATGTTTTTCGCCAAACTCACTCATGTCTATTTTTACTAGGTTGTTACTGCTACCAAAAAATTCTTTGGCCAAAACTCTTGCTAGTTCTGTTTTACCAACTCCAGTAGGGCCCATAAATACAAACGAGCCAATAGGACGTTTTTCGCTTGATATCCCGCTCCTACTTCGCCTAACTGCTTTTGCTACTGCAGTTACGGCCTCGTTTTGACCAATCACATGTTTAGCAATATTTTTTTCTAGATTTAAAAGGTATTTTGCCTCACTATGAATAACCTTATTTACAGGAACACCTGTAATTCGCGACACTACTGCTGCAATATCTTCGCTAGTAACAACTATTTTTTTAGCTGCTTTTGTTGTTACCATCATAGCGTCTAAATCTTCTTGAATAAGACTAGCTTTTTGCTTTTCTTTTGCGGCAGTTTCGTAATCTTCTGCATCTACTGCTTCTTCTATTTTTAAGCTAACAGCTTTTAAATCTTTTTGTAGGGTACGCACTTGTGGTG
>CALRCT010000054.1 GCA_943354655.1 uncultured Candidatus Saccharimonas sp.
ATTAATTTTGCAACATCAATTGTAGCGTTTACGTCTGCTATAGCTGTATGGGCATTTTCGTGATTTAAGCCGTTTGCAGCCGTCATTAGCTCTAATCTGACAGTTGGATTGCCCTTATCGTCAAAAGGCCATTCAATGCCCCCAGGACGCAATGCACGCATCATTCTTAGGGCGTCCATTAAGTCCCACCTGCTTCTTCCGTCCTTCCATTGCCATTCATAAGGCTCATGAAAATTACGATACATGTTGTATCTAACAAATTCATCATCGAATCTAACTGTATTAAATCCTACAAATATCGTGTTTGGTGTGGCAATATTGTCTTGAAAATATCTACTAAATTCGGCTTCTGTTAATCCATCTTGAATTGTTTGTTGTGGAGTTATACCGTGTATTAAAACTGCGTCTGGATCTGGCAATATATCTGGAGTTAGTTTAATTAACAAATCGTCTGGTTCACCAATTGATTCCAGATTCATGTTAGTGCGCTGACCAGCAAACTGCATAATCCTAGAAGTTGCCGGTCGCAGACCGCTAGTTTCTGTATCGTAAAAATAGAATGATTTTTCCATATATATTGGTAAGTCTAGCACATACGGTCAGACTTAGGCGCGATAGAAATATTTGGCTAGTTACTATTGCTAATTAATTTATCTAAAATTTTAATTAGATCGTTAATCGTTATTACTGGGCCCTTCCAGTCTATTGGATGTTTTTGTAGTGGCACTACTTTTTGATCTAAATTATCTAAAAATATTATTTCTGAACTACTAAATAAAGCCGTTAGTTCTTTTTGATCTTTAGCGGTTGTAACATTATTAAAATATACAGCTTTTGGTTGAGTGTGATGAATTAAAGATTGTAGTTTATCTTTTATATTACCGATTATCACCATTAGTGGAATATTAAGTTTATTAAGCATTGATTCGTTTGATTTTAAATTTTTTAATGCCTTAATTCCCTCTTTGGTAGAATTATTAATTGAACCTAATGACACAAAATAAACTACTGCAATAGGTAATTTATTATCTAGAGCAGTTTTTTGAGCTATGGCGAGCTTTAAAATATCTAGGTTGCTGCCACTGTTAATTAAATATAAAACGCTTTTTCCAGCTACGTTAATTATCCTAATATTACTATTAGCGTTAATTATTATATTGTCCTGAGGCATTTTAGTATTCTAGAACGCAAACTATACCAATATGAATTTTTTGATCGGGTTCTATTCCCTGACGTTCTAGCGCTGTCATTATGCCCATTTTTCGCATAATGTCACGTAGGCGTCTTTCGCCTTCTTCTGTATCTACATCTACACGCAGCGCAAATCGTTCAATTTTACGACCACGTACATAAAAATCATCGTTTTCTTTGGTAATATGCCATGATTTTTCGTCTTCTTTAATACCTATAATTGGTAATGTATTGTCGTCTATTTCTTGTTGTTCTTCTTGGGAATTTTTTACAAAGTCTAGTGCAGAATATAAAAGTTCTTTTAATCCAGTTTTACTAATTGCAGAAATCGCAAATAATGGAACACCTTTAGGTAGTATTTTTTTAATTTGTTTAAGTTCGTCGGCAATAATATCGGCATCTAGTCCATCTATTTTGCTTATTGCTACAATTTGAGGTTTTTTAGATAGATCAATTTTGTAAGCTGCAAGTTCGCCAACAATAGTCTTATAGGCTGCAACGACATCACTGTTCCAGGCGTCAATTAAATGTACCAAAACTTTAGTTCGTTCAATATGACGCAAAAATTCATCACCCAATCCCTTACCTTCGCTTGCGCCTTCTATAAGTCCGGGAATATCTGCTACTAAAAGCGAGCTTTCTTTATCTACGGGAACAATTCCTAGGTTAGGAGTTAAGGTCGTAAATGGATAATCAGCTATTTCTGGTTTTGCATTGCTTAAACTAGCTAAAAAGGTTGATTTTCCAGCATTAGGAAGCCCAACCAATCCTACGTCGGCAATCATTTTAAGTTCTAACAAAGCTTCGAATGTTTCGCCTGGTTCGCCTTTTTCTGCGATTTTTGGAGCTTGTCTTACGCTAGACGTAAAGTGGGCGTTTCCAAATCCACCTTTTCCACCGTGGGCAATAATAACTTCTTGTCCATCAACAGACATATCGGCTAAAAGTACTTTTCCTTCTTTGTCTAGTACTACAGTACCGACCGGAACTTGAACTACTAGGTTTTTGCCGTTTCTGCCATGCTTATTAGAACTATCGCCTTTTCCGCCTGGATCAGCTGCGAGTTCTTTTTGGAATCTAAATTTTGCTAATGTGTTTTGGTTTCTGCTGGCAATTAAAATAACGTGACCGCCTCTGCCGCCGTCTCCGCCGTCTGGTCCGCCAAATTCTACATAACGTTCGCGTCTAAAACCGACTATTCCGTTACCGCCGTCGCCTGCTTTAAACTGCACCTTTGTCTTATCTATAAACATATAGTATAACTATACCATTTATAGGGGTAGAAAACTAATGCTTACGCTTAATTATGTTAATAAATGAATTTTAGATTGCCTGGTGAGCCGTAAGTTTTATAGTCTTTTACTCTCCATCCGCCTGTTGCAAAACTTGGGTTTCCGATATTTGCAATTGAATTAAATCCTCTTGAGTTCATTTCTGAAACAATAAAACTTCCGTCTGGGTTAACTACTTCTACTACTGCTACGTGGTTGCCAGCTTCGCTAACCGCTACTGCACCTACTGCTGGAGCAAGTCCAGTTGGTAAACCTGCTCTTTGCGCTAGTCTGTACCAGCTGTATGCGTTTCCTAGGTTACTTGGAACAGGGCGACCAATTTCTGCTCGTCTTATTGCAACATACCAAGTACACCATCCAAAATCGTATCCGTTACTGCCGTAAATTGGGTTATATCCACCCCATGCAAAACCAAATGCCGGAGTACCATAAGTTACTACAGGAGGTGGTATGCTTCCGTCTCTTAGTAAAATTCTTTCACCTACTTTTAAGCCGGATACTTCGGCGTCATTATCTGCAATTACTTGTTCTTTATTGGATCTAAATTTTTCTGAAACAGAATCTACAGTGTCGCCTTGCCTAACTTCGTACGCAACACCCGTAACAGGAGGAATATACAACTTTTTGCCGACAGACAGTGAATCCCCCGACAGCCCATTTGACCATTTAATACTATCGCTAGTTATACCGTTAGCTGCTGCCAAAGCAGACACTGTGTCGCCTTGTACCGTTACGTATACCTTAATGTCTTTTTTAGATTTTAAGGCAGTACTAACTATTTGAGGCTTTGTAACAGTTTGTGTACCCGACGATACTAGGTTGAGTTGTTCGTTTTGACTATCTGCATTATTTTTAACAGACGTAGATTCTGACAATCTTGCAAGCTGCGCAACTTGTACGGCTATATCTGCACTAGATAGTTCGTCTAAAGGATTAGACACTACCGATGAATCTGACTGTTGATTTAATGATCCCTGTTTTACGGAATCGCTACTATTAGGATTTTTTATAACCAAAAGAATAACAGCCAATAATATTGCTCCGTTAAGTCCTACTAAACCGTATCTAATAAGACGTTTTTTAAAAGAACGGTGCAATTTTTTACCGGTTTTAGTAACTTGGTCGCCCACTACTTGATAAGATTTAGCCAATACGGCTACGCCTTTTGTAGATTGTTGATTTGCTATTATAGACTCCTGTGCAACAATTCTTTGTTGCTTACGACACTGCTTAATTATATTTAAAACTTATATAGTTTTTTATTTATTGTTTAAGTGGCGATTATAACCGTCATTTTTTCAAGGGTTATTACATTAAATTATAACAAATGCATATACATTATGTCAATAAACTACCTCTGTTAATGTTATTCTTGGCAAAGCTTTTTACAGTGTTCTGCAGCTAACGCTTCGTGTTGTTTAAGAGTACTAGAAAAATACGTAACACCGTCGTCACCAGCAACAAAATATAAATAATCAGTACTGGCAGGATTAGACACAGCTTTAATAGACAACATACCTATATTACTTATAGGTCCGGGTGGTAAACCTTTGTAGATTCTTGTGTTGTATGGCGTATCTGTTAGTACAGACTTAGTTAGGTTTGCTACTGCGGCACCGTAATATGCAGTCACGTCAGACCCCAGCATCATACCTTGCTTATAGCGCTTTAAAAATACCTGTGCAACTTTTTGTTTATCTGCAGGATTAGATGTTTCTTTTTCTATTATAGACGCC
>CALRCT010000055.1 GCA_943354655.1 uncultured Candidatus Saccharimonas sp.
GCTGCTACAATAACGTATTCTAATAGTGGCTTTAGTCCTAGCACAACAACTGTTAAATCTGGCGATTTAGTATCGATATCTAATACGTCTAGTACTAGTTTACAGTTAGATTCTGACCCGCATCCTGCACACACCGACAATTCGGACTTAAACGTAGGTACTATTAAGCCAGGCCAATCAAAAACTTTTACAGTATCAAAAACAGGAACATTTGGTTTTCATAACCACTTAAACAGTAGCAACTTCGGTAGTATTACAATTAATTAAGCTAAATAGGCGTAAATAAACTTAAAAACATAAGTATTAACTATTTAGTTGTATAATTTTATTATGAATACAGATCCACCAATTAGTAACCCAGATAAATACAAAGTAATATTCGAAAACGAAAGAGTTAGAGTTTTAGAATACACAGATAAACCAGGCGACAAAACTACTCTTCATCACCACCCTGACACCGTAACATTTACACTTTCGGCATTTGAACGTAAGTTATATTCGAACGGCCAAGAAAAGGTAGTCGTTAAAAAAGCACACGAAGCTGGGTGGCAGCCAGAACAAGACCACGTCGGTGAAAACATTGGTACAACAGATACCCACACCATATTAGTAGAGCTAAAAGAACCTCGTCCAACAAATTCATAATTATTAGTATCAAAATTTTGTTAAAATCTAATTATTATATAAATATAGGAGAAATTGAATAAATGAGCCTAAATTACGTAGCAATAGCAGTAGCATCGGTTGCAGAATTTATTGTAGGTGCAATTTGGTACATGCCAATATTTGGAGAAACTTGGGGCAAGATTCATGGGTTCAATAAATTGACCAAAAAAGAACAAAAAGAATCACAAAAAGCTATGGGCCCTTTAATGGCCGTACAGTTAGCCGTAACCGTTATAACAACAATAATACTAGCCAAATTTATACAAATGATTCCAGGGTACTCTGCGTACGTCTTGGCAGACTTTTTGTGGTTAGGTTTTGTTGTTCCTACGCAAATTTCTGCTATTGTTTTTGGTGGAACCGATCCTAAATGGATTGTCAAAAAAGCCGTAATCATGGCCGGTGGTTCACTTGCCTGCTTAATGGTTGCCGCAGCTATTCTGACCAATATGTAAAACTAGCTTTGATTTAAAATAAAAAAATACCTACTTTACCAGTAGGTATTTTTTATTAATCGTCGTTTAATACAGCGTTAACAGCCTTAAGCATATCTTTAGGAGGCATAATAGATTTAGTTAAGTATTTTTTTACTCCTAATTCCATAGCCTGCTTAATGTATTCTTCTGATTGCATATTGCTAAATACAATAACCTTAGTTTTAGGGTGTTCTAAAGGTTTGTAAGTTCTAATAAATTCAGGTCCGTCCATGTAAGGCATTAGCATATCCAATAAAATAATGTCGTAATTTGATGCTCCAGCAAGTTCAAGACCTTCTGCACCGTCTTTTGCAGTTGTAACTTTAAATCCTTCTTTAATAAAAAGAAGTTGATAAGCTTCTCTTAGTCCTATATGGTCTTCTATTATAAGTATTGATTTCATAATTTATTTTTAGCAGATATTAATTATCCGATATCTTCCTTAATATATTGTAGCATTTCATTAGGGGTTACATTAACCTTAGTTAAATATCTTACAGCGCCAAGCTTTAATACTTCTTGCATGCTTTCGATGTCGTCTAGGTTGCTAAAAACAATAACCTTAGTCCAGGGGTGTACTATAGGGTTAAATTCTTTTAAAAAGCCAATTCCGCCTAAATTAGGCATTAACATATCTAGCAAAATAAGATCGTAGGCATTGTTTTTTACTAGTTCAAGTCCAATAGCCCCGTCTTCTGCCAACGTTACTTCGTAGCCGTTTTTTTCTAGTGCTATTTTGTATGATTCTCGCAAACCAGCGTGATCTTCTATAATAATTATTTTTTTCATATATTCTTCTCTGGTAGTTTAATTATGAATGTTGCTCCCTTATTGTACTCTGATTCAACAGAAATTTCGCCGCCTAATCGTTCTAATATTTTTTTATTTAAATAAAGGCCTAAACCAGTGCCCGGAATATCTTGCGTATTGTCGTCTAATCTGGCGAATTTTTTAAATAACTTGTCCAAATCTTCTGGTTTAATTCCCTTACCATTGTCTTTAATAGTAATGATATTTTTGCCGTCTTTGTCTTTATGGTTTTCTACCCAAATTGTACTGCCTTCTTTAGCATATTTATTAGAATTGTTTATTAGGTTAGCTATACACATTTTAAGCTTATTTTCGTCGCTAAATATAATGGATTCTTTTAAATCTAACTTTAAAATTTGTTTTTTAAATTTAATGTTAGATTTTTGTTCTTCTATAACTTCTTTAATCAATTTAGCAATGTCTATTTTAGAATCCTTAAGCTGTAAAATGTCTGACTCTGCTCTTGCTACTTCTAACAAGTCCCTAACAATAGTTATTTGTTCGTTATTGTAATAATTTGCCTTAGAAATAAAATCTCTTTGTTCTTTATTTAATTCGCCTGCATAGTTTTCTAGCACTAAGCCTAAAAACTGCTTAACTGCAGTAGCGGGAGTCTGAAGCTGATGTGACGCAAGCGACACAAATTCTGTTTTAGCTCTATCCGCTTCGACTTCTTTTGTAATGTCTCTGGCAACAATAGACGAACCAACAACTCTACCTAAATCGTCGTTAATAGGAGAAACCGTCAATGATACGTTAACAATTTTTCCGCTATTGGTTACCCTGGTAGTTTCGTAATTTACGGTTTCTTCGCCCTTTAATATTTTTTTATGTGCTTCTGTATTGTGATGTTTTTCTGGAGGTAAAATAGTATCTATAGATCTTCCAATCATTTCTTTAGCGGTATAACCGTAAAGTTTTTCGGCGCCATCGTTCCATCCCGTAACAATTCCGTTAACGTTACTAGAAATAATCGCTACATTAGAGTCCCTAACTATTGCACCAAGAGTTTTTAAGTTAAGCTCAGATAATTTTTCTGCTGTTATGTCCCAACATACTCCTACAATATATAATCCACCATGATTACCTAGCACTCTTTGCGCATGAAGGTTAACATACTTAATTTTTTTACTAGGAGTAATTATTCTTAAAATTAGATGTAGTTCACTTTCTTTTAATAAAAGTTCTTTCATTGATTTTTCTACATATAATTCGTCTTCTGGATAAACTGTTTTTAGCCATTCATTAAAAGAAACTTTAGTTACAGGTTTAACAGTTTCATATATTAAGTTCATTTGATCATCCCATTGAACTATATTAGAATCAGTATTCCACTGCCAAGCACCAATTTTAGCCGACTTTGTAGCTATAGAAAGTCGAACTGAAGTTACTGTAAGTTCTTTTGATTTTTCTCGTTCTTTATCGCTAATAAGTTTGAGTTCTTTTGTGATTTTATTACCATATTTAATGGCGTTATTTTTAGACCTAGAAATAGATAATATAAGACCTACCAATAAAGAACTTATCGTAAAACCTGAAGCAAATACTATAATTGTTATAGAAATATTATTAATGTTTTGCTTGTTTACAAATGTTAGTGTCCAAGCTCTGTTAACAGCAAAAAATATTTCACTTTTTTGATATTTTATTGAGTTATTAGATTTTACAATAGCTGAATTTTTAGTATTGTAATATTCAAATTCACTCTCTTTTTTTAAACCGTCATAAACAGTAAAATCAAGATCAAAACTATTAATATTAACTGTGTCTTCTATAAAATCCTTCATTCTAAAAGGTGCTGTAATATAACCGTACGCTTCGGTACTTGGGGCACTATTTTTTGTTATTTTATTGTTATAAAAAATAGGCAAAATTGCTAAAAACCCTGAAGACTCGGTACCTTCGTCTTGCACTAAAGTTATTTTTGGTGTTATAGCAATATCACTATATTGCTCTGCCTTATTTATAGTTTTACGCCTACTTAGTTCTGAATACAAATCAAACCCAATAGCTTTTTGATTAGAGAAATTTAACGGCTGTATATATTGAACCGGTACGTAAAAAGGTCTTTCTCCTTCTGGTATTATAGAATATGCTGATGTTTCGGTTTTTTGCATGTTTTTTACATAATCGTTTTTGTTAGCATTATTAACTTTTTTAGCAAAACTAAGCCCCAATAATCCCGGGAATTTTTCTTGTATTTTAAGAGAATTATAATAC
>CALRCT010000056.1 GCA_943354655.1 uncultured Candidatus Saccharimonas sp.
GCTGGCAATAAAGTTTTCTTTTTTGCCGATGCCAATTACTAACGGACTAGACAACCTGGCAGCAAAAATTGTTTGTGGTATTAGCGGCGTTACCATAACAATGCTGTAAGCACCACGCAGTTGTTTAACGGCAGACAAAAAGGCTTTTTGGACGCATGAGCCGTCACATACTTCAGCCGAAGAAGCACCCTTTAGTGGGGATCCTACGGTTCGCCCATGGCGGTCGGCTGGCCCTTGAGGGGCCACAGGCTTCTCGACCGAAATATGTGCCGGCTCCCTGTGAGTTTTATGCAAGCGAGCGTATTCGTGGGCAATAAGTTGTGGGATAACCTCTGTGTCGGTGTCTGAATGAAAAGTAACACCCTGTTTTTGCAGAACAGATTTAATGTCCTGATAGTTTTCGATTATGCCGTTGTGTACCACAAAAAATTGTTTGGCGTTGTCGGTGTGTGGGTGGGCGTTTCGTTCTAACGGGGCGCCGTGAGTGGCCCAACGTGTATGACCTATCCCGAAGGTGCCATTGAACGGCTTGTCATTAAGTGTTGTAGCAACGGATTCTACGCGACCAACACTTCTTAATAGCTGAGGGATATCGTTATTAATCACCACTATACCAGTAGAGTCGTAGCCGCGATATTCGAGCGTTGCTAGGCCTTGTAGTAAAAAATCTTGAGCTTGTTTAGGGCCTATATAACCAACTATTCCACACATACCATCTTCACGCACCTCACACCAGATAGCCTGCCAACCAGCGAAGCTGGTTGCACCGCTATCTTATTGGCTATTTTGTGTGTTATTGCTTGCGAGGCACAGCTTTTCCGTACTTTTAGTACGGCTTGCTGCACTTCGCACATAACTCACAAACTAGCTCAATTGTGACGCACGTGCCTTTACTATTTTACTTTTGAAGTTTTGCAAGTTCGTCGTTAACAAAGTTGCGTATATTTACCTTAAAGTTTTCGGGATTGAATTGCACTGCTTTATTTACAACGGTTTCTTCACTAAAAGTTAGTGTTTCGAATTTTTCTAAAGCGTCTACTAAGCTTTGGACAGTTTGTTCGCTAAAAAATGTTCCAGTTTGTCCGTCTACTACATAATCTAGTGCGCCACCCGCCTTAAAAGCTATGACTGGAGTACCTGCTGCCATTGCTTCTACGGGCGTTATTCCAAAGTCGTCTAGGCCTGCAAAAATAAAACCCTTTGCATTTTGAAAAGCTTTTACCATGTCGTTGTCGCTAACATTTTTTTTGAACTTTACCGACGGTCCAGCTAATTTTACTAGTCGTGAGTGGTCTGGGCCATTACCCAATACGGTAAGCGGTAAAAATAATTTAGTAGCAGCCGCAATAGCTAGGTCAAACCTTTTGTATGGCGTTTGACGACCAGCAACAACATATCCACTGCGTGGGCTAGACTTTGGGTTCTGGGTTCTGAGTTCTGGGTTCTGGGTAGCTTCTGAGAACTTAGAACTTAGAACTAAGAACTTTTTTGTGTCGACAGGAGGATGTATTACTGTAGATTCGCGGCCGTAATATTTTTTGATTTCTTTAGCAATATGACCAGAATTTGCGATCATTACGCTAGGACGCTGCGCAGCTTTATAGTCCCATTTGCGCATTGGTCCAACAAGTAATTTTAAACCTAATCTTGCAACAGGATTTAATAACCCAAAACCAGGATTTTTAATGTAGTCGTCGTAACGACTCCAATAATAATGAGTAGGCGCATTGCAATAACAAATATGCAAAGCATCTGATCTGAATTTAATTCCTTTAGATTCTGCGCCAAAATTAACAGATATTATTACGTCGTATTCGTTTAAATTAAGGTGAGAAAAATACCAAGCGCGCAATACGGGCATAAACTTTTTTAAGCTAGTAGGGAACTTTTGTAGCCATCCGGTACGTACGTCGGCATCACTAAACCACCCAAGTTCTATCGGGTCATACTGTGACGTATAAATAGGGGCATCTGGATACATTTTATGTATTTCTAAAACTACTTTTTCGGCACCACCAATGCCTGTAAGCCAGTCGCAGACTATGGCAATCTTAAGATTGCTATAGGGAGATGGGAGATGGGAGATGGGAGATATACTCATGATAGTGCCTTCTTTGAGGCGTTTATTATTTTTTGCAAAATAACGATCTGTTCAATTAATTCTGTAAGAATATCTACAGGCAAGTACTCTAGTTTATTGGATAGGTATAAAAAACTCTTTGTCTCGAGCAATGATCCATATGCAATTGTATAAAAGTGAGTTTTGTCCTTGTTTGTAGACCTACCAAATCCTTCGGCGATGTTTGCAGAAATTGATGACGAAGAACGACGAAGCTGATTAGTTATACCGAATTGTTCTTCTTTGGGGAATCCCTTAGTTATTTTATATATATAAACAGAGAGTTCTTGAGAATATTTCCAAGAATCAAGTTGTTCAAAAGAAGTTAACTTATATCCCATATACTATCTACTAATTCCTATTCCCTTTAATCCGCGCTTCCCTTAAACATTCGTGCAACAACTTGGACGGCAGTTTTTGACAATATAGTAATGTCGAACCAAAATGACCAATTTTGCACATAATAAAGATCTAATTTTCGTCTTTCTTCGAATGGTATATCTTTGCGTCCAGATATTTGAGCCAAGCCAGTTAAGCCAGATTTTACGCTTAATATTAGGTTTTTGTATGGGTAGTTGTTTAGTTCTTGTGCAATTAGCGCACGTGGTCCTACTAAACTAATATTACCCTTAAGAATGTTAATTAACTGAGGTAGTTCGTCTAAACTTGTTCTGCGTAAAAAAGAGCCGAATTTTGTTATGCGCGGATCGTTTTTTAAATAATCACCATTGTCGCGATATTTTTTTGCTAAATTTGGTTTGCCCATTAGTTCAAAAGCTTGTTCTGGAGTGGTGCCGTCGTATTTACTTTTTTGAGACCTAAACTTATATATTTTAAATTCGGTGTCGAATCTGGTTAGTCTGTTTTGTGTAAAAAATACGGTGCCTTTTGGATCGAACATTTTAGAAATTATTGATATTAAAATAAACAATGGCAGGGTAATTATTAACAAAGCCACACTTACAATAAGATCAAATAATCGCTTTGCAATTCGTCCCCAGCCAATAAGTGCTGTTTGATGAACAGACACAACTGGTATATTTTGAAGCAGTCCTACATCTACTTTGCCAACAAAAACGTCGCTGTTTCCTGGTACAAAACGGTAAGCAATGTGATGTTGACTGGCATAACTTAGGATTTCTCCATTTTTGTCGTCGTTAGCAAAAAGTTCTGCCTGAACAATACTATGAATTGCATGCTTTTGTAGGGTCTGTACAGCCTCTGTAAAGCTGATGAACCGTTTATTGTTGGGAATATGCATTGTGTGTTTGTGATCGCCTACAACGCCAATAACTTTGTAGCCAGTTAGGTTGGTATTAGATAAGCTATTGTATAGTTCGCTGGTTATTGCAGTACTGCCAATTAGTAGTACGTTGTTTATTCCCAGACCTCTGCTAAATAGCCATCGCCGCCCGCCACGTAGTAGTGTGCGAGACAACAAAACTAGCAATAAACTGATTAAAAATCCGTATATTGGAACAAGTCTTGCAGGAAAAATCACACGGCTGCTTACATATTCGGTAGAAAGTAAAAATAATAGTCCAATAAAGCAGCCAATAACTATTCTGGCAGCTTCGCTAAAGCGATTTTCGTAAACTTCTGATTTGTACATATTTAAATATGCAAAAATTAATAGCCAAAAAGGCAAAAGTATAATAAATATGTACAAATACGTATGGGCTGGGACTTGTTCTAGCAAAGGCCTGGTGTCTAACCTTACTCTAATAATATAGGCAAGAGTAAATGCGGCAATTAGCGCCACAAAATCACCTATTAATAGTACAAAGCTGTATAGTAGCGAAGAGTTGTTCTTCATTTGTACTTTTTATTATAACTGTAAATACGACATTTATGCATACTAACTTACCCAGCCTGCGCGTAATGGCAAAAAACCGCCAATATTTTTGTAATGTAGCCCCAGGCAAGCTTTTAGGAATATTAACAATTTTGTCACTGTCATACAGCAGGCTGGACACTGTCATAATGCGCAAAAGTCCTATAAACTATATTTAAGCATGAGAAATTTAAATTAATGAGAAA
>CALRCT010000057.1 GCA_943354655.1 uncultured Candidatus Saccharimonas sp.
ACAGCACTAATTTATCTGGTCAAGCTATAAGCGCTGCAACTGATTACATTAATAAAAATTACGGCGATAAATACCATCAGGTCCGTCAGTTTAAGACTAAAAACGCAAGTGCTCAAGAAGCGCACGAAGCAATACGCCCAACAGACATAAACGCACTTGAACGTGGCGATGATGGCCAGCAAGAAAAATTATATAAACTTATCTGGCAAAGATTTGTTGCAAGTCAAATGTCTGCTGCTTCAATCCAAAAAACCGAGATAACTATAGCTGCCAGCGGACAGTCTGTTCCGTTTTTAGCCAAGGGTGAAGTACTTACATTCGACGGATTTTTAAAGGTTTACGGCGGCGGTAAAGATGATGTTATTTTGCCTCAGGTCAATAATGGCGACACGCCTACTCTTAAGGGCCTTGAAGCACACGAAACATTTTCTAGACCGCCTGCAAGATTTTCTGAAGCAAGCTTAGTTAAAGCCTTAGAAGAAATGGGGATCGGCCGACCAAGCACTTACGCTCCTACTATTAGTACAATCCAAACTCGCGGTTACGTAGAAAAAACAGACCTAGAAGGACGAGAACGCGACGTTAGAATAATAAAACTAGTAGAGTCAAAAGTTACAGAAGTTACCGAACAAGAAACAACTGGTGCTGACAGAGGTAAACTACTGCCAACTGCAATGGCAGAAATGACGACAGACTTTTTGGTAAAATATTTTGCACCTATAGTAGACTTTGATTTTACAGCTAAAGTAGAGGCTGAGTTTGACCAAATAGCAGAAGGCAAAGTAGCGTGGAACAGAATGATTGGTGATTTTCATAAAGAACTAGTTCCTTTGATTGCAAACAGCGCCGACGTATCTAGGTCAGAAACAAGCCAAGCACGTGTATTGGGCGCAGATCCTAAAACCGGTAAACCGATTATTGCAAGATTTGGTCGTTTTGGACCAATGTTACAACTGGGTGAAGTCGAAGGCGAAGAAGAAAAACCAAAATTTGCCCCACTTCCTAGTGGAACAACCCTTGATACAGTTACGCTTGATGGCGCGCTAGAAATGTTTAAACTACCAAGACTTGTTGGACTAACAACAGACGGAAGAGAAATTAAGGCTAACATAGGTCGTTTTGGTCCATACGTTGTAGTAGGCAAGACCTTTGTATCTATAAAACCACACGATCCATTAGATATTGACCTAGATACAGCCCGAGAATTTATAGCAGACAAAGAAAAATCTGCAGCCGAAAACCTGATATCTGATTTTGGAACTATAAAAGTGCTAAAGGGAAGATACGGCCCATACATTACAGATGGTAAAAAGAATGCCAAAATACCAAAAGGCACAGAACCAGAAGCAATTACAGAAGCTGAAGCTAAAAAATTGATTGCTGACGCACCTGCAAAAGGCAAAGCTAAAAGATTTACCAAAAGAACTAAAAAGTAACCATAAACTCAATCTGTAGAACTGTAAACTACATTTATCCACAATTTGTACCATTAGCGACTATCTTTTGTAGTAATATTGACACACAACTTTTTATGCAATATGCGCTATTACGTGTTAGAATATAAATGTAATAACACTAGTTTGACTTTCTAGTACATTTGTTTTATTATTAACTTAATACATTTTAGATAGAGAACACGAATGACTGACTCAACAAAAGATATCAAGGTAAATATAGAAAAAGCCGTTCAAGACATATTGGACGTTATTGAACGTGAACGCGAACGCGAAATTATTGCTCGTCGTTACGGTTTGTTTGACAGAAAAGAAACACTAGAACAAATAGGTGAATTGCTTGGCATAACCCGCGAAAGAGTACGACAACTAGAAAAAGCAGTGGTAGCTAGACTAAAATCATTGGCAACTACTGATTTACCTCATATTAATGAAGTTAAAGATGTATTTGAAGAAGAAATTAAAGCATTAGGACACGTTGCACGTATTAGCGACCTAACTGCAAAACTAACAGATGAGGCTACAAAACTTGATCAATCAAGAGTTTCATTTTTGGCACAATTAGTTCCAACACTTGCATTCGTAGACGAAAGTGACCACTATTTTATGTCTGCCGGAATAGCAAGCACACACAGCGAAAAATCAATCCGAGAACAAGTTAATCATGTTATTGATGGAATTAAAAAAATTGGAGTACCTGCAAAAATCGAAGAAATAGCAGGATCATTAGGACACCCTGATTCTAGCCGAACAAAGGCGCTTGCAAGCGTTAGCAAACATCTTGCCACACTAAATGGCCGCTACGGCTTAGTAAAATGGCCAATGGTAAACCCAAAGAATATTCGCGACAAAATATATGTTATTTTGCACGAAAATGGCAAACAAATGCACTTTAACGAAATCGCAAAATCTATTAGAGACAGCGGTTTTAAACGTAAAGAAGTTACGACTCAAGCAATTCACAACGAACTTATAAAAGACGGCCGATTTGTATTAGTTGGACGCGGAATTTATGCACTTAAAGAATGGGGCTACAAAAAGGGAACTGTTGCTGACGTTATTACTGAAGTACTTAAAGAAGCTAAACAACCTTTGCACAGGGACGAAATTGTTAAACGAGTTCTAAAAAAGCGTTTTGTTAAAGAAACTACTATACTACTGAACTTACAGGGTAAATCAGAATTTAAGCGTGTTGCTAAAGCTACTTACGATTTAGCCGTTTAATTACATAGCGTAAAATACACTCTAAGCGTGGCGTCTGACAACGCTAGTGCTATAATATATCGTGAAAGACATCTCTTAACTTATGGCTATTTTACGCAAAAAACCACATTCATACAGCAACACTGTTTTATTGACGCTCGAAATTCCTCGTACGAACGATAAAAAAGAATTAGCAGCAGAACAAATGCTTGCGTCCTTGCATGGCATATTGCGTAGCAAAAAAGAACTTCGTATAAGTAATGAATCGCAGGAACACATAAGCCTAGAAATGAGCGCGATTGATAGTCGCATAAGATTTTATGTTTGGACTCCGCGACATCTGCAGGCGTTTGTTGAAGGTCAAATATACGCACAATACCCAAGTGTTCAAATTACAGAACAAGAACATGATTATACCGCGCGTACATTAAATCAACCCGTTATATATTCTACCGAACTAACATTAACGACGCACGACACGCTACCTATTAAAACTTTTCCTAGTTTTGAAGTAGATCCGCTTGCTGCAATAACTGCAACGCTAGCTAAGCTAGACAAGCCAGACGAAGAGGTTTGGATCCAGATTATGGCTAGACCTATTGCCGATGAATGGCATAAAAAAGGCGCAAAGCAGGCAACCAGAATTAAAAAAGGTAGTTCACCTGCAGGAAGTGCCGGATTTGGATACATCGGACAAGCCTTTGCAGCCCTTATTAAACCCCCCGAGATTTCTAAAGCTGCAAGTTCTTCTTTGGAACTTTCGGAACGCGACAAGGGTCGCATACGCGCCATAGAAGAAAAAAGTATTAAACTTGGATATCAAGTAAAGGTTCAAATTTTATACGCAGGGCCTGATCAGTACACCGCCAAAAATCGTATGCAGGCAATGGTTGGTGCTTTTAAGCAGTTTAATACTACTAACTTAAACGGATTTACAAATAAAAAACCTAGCTTTAACAGAGAAAAAATTACTGAATATCGTACCAGATTTTTTATAGATAATGGATTTATTTTAAACATAGAAGAATTGGCGAGTTTATTCCATCTTCCACATACTACTGTCGAAACACCTAACATAGTTTGGGCCACTACTAAAACAGCCGAACCACCTGCAAAAATTCCAACAAGCAAATCATTATCCCCAGAAAAACTAAGCCTTTACGGTGTTACTAATTTTCGTGGAACAAATACGATATTTGGTATTGGCAGGGAAGACCGCGGTCGTCATATGTACATTATTGGTCAAACAGGCACAGGTAAGTCAGGGTTATTAGAACTTTTGGCACTGTCGGACGTATACCACGACGAAGGAATGGCAATTATTGATCCACACGGTGATTTTGCCCAAAACATTTTAAAATTTATTCCAGAACGAAGAGTAGGGGACGTAGTGTATTTTAACCCTGCAGATGGTGATTTTCCTATTGGATTTAACCCGTTAGAAGTCACTGATCCT
>CALRCT010000058.1 GCA_943354655.1 uncultured Candidatus Saccharimonas sp.
AAACGACCAACATGATTTTGCTATACGTACTTGTGGTATTGGACGAGGAATGGGGCTGTCGTTGCCTTTTATGGAACTATCTATAAGCGACTATGTAAAATCGTCTAGCATTGCCGTAGAAACTATTAACTTAAATGTTAAACCTGCAAATGTTGGAGCAATTGCGTTATATAAAAAATTTGGATTTAAAGAATCTAAAAACCAAGACGACCCAACGACTGTCAAAATGAACTACAGCCCAAAGTTTTAAGTTAAATTGCTAAGTCGTGATATTTGTCGCCCCAAGTGCCCATGGCGCTAAGGATATTTTGAAGTTCTTTACCTTTTTGAGTCAATTCATATCTGTATCTTGGCGGATGCTTGCAGTATAGGTTTTTTAAAATAATGTCGTTGTCTACTAATTTGTCTAACCTGGCGCTAAGGGTTCGCGGGCTAATTCCAGCTAAAACAACTTCTAGTTCTCCAAAAGTTTTTGCAGATTCTATTAATTGACCCAAAAGAAGAGGTGTCCATTTGTCGCCTAAAATATTTAATGCCGCAGATATGCAGCCGGCTCGTTTTTCGACCTTGCTGCAGGGGATTTGTTCTACGGAGTTATTTTGCATTGTAGTAGCATTATAGCACGCATTTACTTTACAAAGTATAGTTACTGTGTGTATAGTTATATTGTAACTATACAAAGTGTAGTGATTAATAAAAAATAACTGTCAAAGGATAATCATGGCTAAAAAAATTAAACTTATCGTAGGTAGTACAAGACAAGGCCGAGTTGGTGGTCACATTGCTAATTGGCTTGTAGGTGTTGCAAAAGACGCTGGCGTCGAACTAGAAGTAATAGATTTAAAAGAAGAGAACTTGCCTTTTTTTGAAGGTCCATCACCAGCATATGTACCAGCTACAACTCCAGAAGGTCAAGCCTGGTCGGCAAAAATTAAAGAAGCAGAAGCAGTTATATTTTTAACAGCAGAATATAATCGTGGTATTCCTGCCCCATTAAAGAACGCAATTGATCATTTGTATAACGAATGGGCAGACAAGCCAGCCGGAATTGTTGCCTATGGATACGTAGACGCAGGCGTAGGTGTAATATCGCAGCTAAAACAAGTTCTAAGTTGGATAAAAATGCGTGTTGCAGAACCTACAGTAGGTATTTTGCTTGCAAGGGATCATTTAGAAGATGGCAACTTTAAAGATGTTGATTCTGCACTAGATCATGCTAAAGCACCATTCTTGGCTGTTTTAGAAGCAATAAACGAATAATTTTACTACAAATTAATAAAAACTCGGATTTTTCCGAGTTTTTATTTTGGTGGGGGTACTTGGACTTGAACCAAGGACCAAAGGATTATGAGTCCTCTGCTCTAACCACTGAGCTATACCCCCATTTACGCCGTAAAACTTTATTATTATACCAGACTTTAGCGCCTTTTTAATCTATGCGATGCGTCGGTTTCTTTTCATTCTGCCACGTTCTCGTTCTGTCGTGCCTCCCCATACCCCATATTCTAGATTTTCTATGGCATATTCTAGGCAGGCTTGTCTTACGGCGCATTGTCCGCATACTAATTTAGCATCGTATTCGCCTTTTTTTGTAGCATCAAAAAAGAATGTAGTATCAAGACCTGAACATTCGGCATATTGCTGCCAGTTTTTAACAGACTGTTTTACGACGACTTCTTGTTCAAATTGCTCCATAGATAAGCAATTATAATGCAAAGTACTTATTTTGGTATAATTAATTATAATCATGCACGAAAAAATACAAAAAATATCAAAATTCATAAATAAGTATCAGCTTAAAGACCCGCGTACATGGGGTATGATTATTTTTGCAATAATGTCTGCCGTAGTAACCTGGAACGGGGCATTGTCTATTCAGCAAAATTTTGAACTTCAAAAAAAAGTTAGTACGCTCGAAGAACAAAATAAAGTACAAAAACTTCAAAACGAAACCCAAAAATTACGTAATGAATATTACAAAACTAATGAATATAAAGAACTTTCAGCTAGGCGATTATTTGGCAAAGCAGCACCAGGCGAACAGGTTTATGTAATTCCAAAAGACGTAGCGTTAAAATATGTGTCGGCACAAACATCTAAGCCAGTAGAGGTTTTAAAACAACAAAATCCCGTGCAACTTTCGACCTACCAGCAAAACGTCCAGGACTGGGTGGATTTTTTCTTTCATAGGGCACCAAAAAGCTAAATATCTTGGTTTTTTTGTTTTAAAGCATTTTTTCTTAACGAATAAACTGTGATAGAACTAGTAATTAATAAGTATAGGGCAAGGCTTGCATAAAGAACGCTAGGTACGTCGTGACTTGCCAGCACTACATAAATATCTGGGGCAAAAAAGGCTAAGCCAGATATAAAAGCGTAATTAATCATTTGCTTTGGCTGGTCATCTACAAAAGCAATTATTAGTTTGTAAGAAAACAAGCCAAAAAAAGCAGAAAAAAACAAACAAAATGCAAGATAGTAAACGCCGTTTACGCCATGACTAGAAAAAAATGTATTTATAATAAGCGCTCTTAAGGCGTCATAGGCTATGTTTAATATTACCCACCAAGCACCTAATGTGTTTCGTCGTTCTTTGGTCAATAGCCCGCGCAAGCTAGCGTAAATACTCATTTAATACTATTATATACAATGAATACATATAATTAATAGATTAAAGAACTGAGTATGACAAAAAAAGTTACGGCATGGGCTGTACATTATTTTACAGCCAGCGGTGCGTTATGTGCTTTGTATTCGTTGGTAGAAATTGCCAATAACCATCCCAGGAACGCGTTATTGTGGCTTATGTTGTCGCAAGTTATAGACGGTTTAGACGGCATATTTGCACGAAAAGTTAACGTCATAAAGCACACTCCAAATATAGACGGCAATGTGCTTGATTTAGTGATTGACTATACAACTTGCGCTTTGGTGCCAGTTTTATTTGCAATGAAGTTTAATCTTTTTCAACAAAATGTAGACATGATTATATGTTCGCTTATAGTTTTTGTGTCTGTTATTTGGTTTTCTCGTAGAGATATAGAAACAAAGGATTATTGGTTTAGGGGTTTTCCTACTGCATGGAACTTGGTAGTTACCGCTTTATGGTTGTTTGATTTATCGCCAGCAATAAATTCGCTAATTGCGTTAATTTTTATTATTTTAACAATTACTCCAAAAATAAAGTTTTTTCATATTATTAGGTCGCCTCAATTTCGTAATTCTACAATAATACTGTCTACGTTGTTAATTGCAATAATGTCGATAATGGTAATAGACCGCAGTGCCGAAAATAATATTTACGGCAAAGCATTTATTTTGATATGGACAGTTTATGCGTCATTTGTGACCATTTGGCGATCTTTGCAACCAGACGAAGTAGTGTAATCTACGTATTTGCGATTATATATTTTGCAGCGTCTAAAAGTGTGTCGGCTGTGTGTTCGGCATTTGGTGCAGGAACGTAGGTATTGGCAGTTTTTACCATAACGGTCCTTGTTCCAGCGGCTATACCTGCTGCAATGTCAGAAGGGCGGTCGCCTACCATAAAAGCCGATTTTAAATCTACGTCAAAATCTTTAGCGGCATCTAAAATCATTTTTGGCTTTGGTTTACGACATTCACAATCATCCGATTCGCCGTGTGGGCACATATAAGTTTTTAATATTGTAGCCCCACTTGGTTTTAGCATTTGTACAAAAGCATCATTTATTCGTAAATAATCGTCTTTAGTTATTAAGCCTTCGGCTATTCCGGCCTGATTTGTGATGATAATAATAGCAAAACCGTTGTCCGATAGTAGTCGCAGGGATTCTATGGTGTCTGCAAATAGATTTAAGTCTGATTCTGACTTTACCCTTAGATCATTAGGGTCGTTTATAATTGTGCCGTCTCTGTCTAAAAAAACTGCTTTCATATATTTATATTAGCACGTATCTGTTTGTGTTAATGCTACGTGTTGACAATTCTACCCCTGTTTGGTATAATATTATTAACTTTCTGATTGCTTGTATTAGCTGTAGTCATGTTAAAAATATCGCGGGGTAGAGCAGTGGCAGCTCGTGTGGCTCATAACCACAA
>CALRCT010000059.1 GCA_943354655.1 uncultured Candidatus Saccharimonas sp.
GCCTACAATTGGCGGTGGACGAATAGCAGCGGCAGAAGTTTTGGTAGCTACACCTGCTGTGCGTAATATTATCCGAGAAGGTAAAACGTATCAGCTAGATGCAGTTATTCAAACAGGCGCAGACCACGGAATGCAAAGCATGGACAAAACTTTAGTTAATCTTATTCATGCAGGAACCATAACCTATGATGAAGCACGTAACTTTGCGATCGACGTCGAAGAGCTCGATCGATTAATGAGATCATAAGATGTTTACATTTTCATACATTGCAAGAAACACCGAAACAGGTCAAAAAATAAAGGCCGAAGTTCAGGCAGAATCAGAACAAGCGGCAGCTAGACTTATTCAAAAAGAAGGTTATGCACCACTAGAAATTAAAGTAAAAAATAACGATGTTAATTGGTTTACTAAAAAGTTTAAAAAAGTTAAAACCAAAGATAAAGTTATTTTTGCTAGACAACTTAGCACTTTAATTAATGCCGGATTGCCGTTAGTGCAAAGTATGAGAAGTGTTTTGGCTCAAACAAAAAATAAATCATTACAGGCAATATTAGTAAATGTAATTGCAGACATAGAATCAGGTAAGCAAATGAACGTGTCGTTTGCTAAATACCCATTAGTTTTTAACCAAGTTTTTATTAACTTAATTGCAGCAGGAGAAACGTCGGGTACGTTAGACACTGCGTTAGAACGAATCGCAAATCAGCAAGAAAAAGACGCCGAAATAATTAGTAAAGTGCGCGGGGCAATGATTTATCCGATTATTGTAATGATAGTAATGGTTGCGGTAGTAATATTTATGATAATAAGCGTTTTACCACAGGTAGAATCGCTTTATAAGGGCATACCTGGCGCACAATTGCCACTAGTCACAAGAGCTTTATTAGTAGTGTCGCACTTTATTACAAAACGTTGGTACATAGTTATTTTTATACTAGGATTTGGAACTTTTTTAACTACCAAATGGGCCAATACTCTTGGCGGAAAAAGAATTTTAGACAAGTTAAAAATGCGTGCGTGGCCAATTGGACCGTTGTTTATGAAGGTGTATATGGCTCGTTTTGCCAGAACCGGCACTACTTTGGTTGGTACGGGTGTGCCGCTAATTCAGATGCTTCAAATTACTGCTAAGGCTGTAGACAATATGCACATAGAAAAATCTATATTAGACGCAACCGAAAAAGTAAAAGGTGGTAAAGCACTGTCTAGTTCACTACTAGGTGATCCTAACTTTTTGGAATTTGTACCTCAAATGTTAAAAATTGGTGAAGACAGTGGTGCTATAGAACAAATGCTAGAAAAAACAGCCGATTATTACGAAAAAGAAGTAGACAATCAAATTAAGGCGATATCTACAATTATAGAGCCAGTACTAATGATATTAATGGGTATAATGGCCATTATAATTGTTGCTGCAGTTTTGTTGCCAATATACGGCTTAGTAGGTAAGGATGTAATTAAATAAGCTCTTGCTTTTTAAGGGTATAGTGCTTATGATAAGTTTATTAAGATATAATTAAGTAAAGGGGCACTTACAAAATGTTAAACAGAATCAGACAATCAAAA
Source organism: uncultured Candidatus Saccharimonas sp. (assembly GCA_943354655.1). Taxonomy (GTDB): domain Bacteria; phylum Patescibacteriota; class Saccharimonadia; order Saccharimonadales; family SZUA-47; genus RFTN01. Next base: position 1,568 of record CALRCT010000059.1, read on the forward strand.
AGCGAATCAACAGGCTTAAAAGCAGCTGGTTTTACAATAATCGAAGTTATGATCGTTTTGGCAATCGCCGGTATTATTATGGCAATTGTATTTTTGGCTATACCAGCAATCCAAAGATCAAACCGTAACACTCAGCGTAAAAGTGACGCAAGTCGTTTGGGTGGATTAGTTGCAGAATATTCAGGTAACAATAACGGTACATTACCAGCAAACGTTGCAGCAGCATTAAATACACCAACTTGGGCTTATTTTGCAACTGCTAGCGTTACTTTAAACGCAGCACCAGCAACAGTGCCTACAGCACCAACATCAGACCAAATGGTACTAATAACTGCTTGGACATGTGGCGCTACTCCAACTGCGGCACCAGTAGCTGGAACAGCTCGACAATCTGCAGTATGGTATGGTGTAGAGCCAAGCGGTACACAATGTCTTTCACAGTAATCTAAAATATACTTAGTACTAGCCCTAATTATAGGGCTAGTACTAATAATTTTAAATTACCTAATTAAGTATTTATAGACACTTAAAAAAGGTTAAATAATGAATAAACTTGATAATAGACGCAAAGCATCTGGTTTTACAATAATCGAAGTTATGATCGTATTGGCAATCGCCGGTATTATTATGGCAATTGTATTTTTGGCTATCCCAGCAATCCAAAGATCAAACCGTAACACTCAGCGTAAAAGTGACGCAACTAGGTTGGGTGGATTAGTCGGTGAGTATGGAAGTAATAACGGCGGTAAGTTACCAACAGACTTAGTAGGATCTTTAAATACTCCAACTTGGGCCAGTTTTGCAGCAGCGAACGTTACGCTAAGTACAGCACCAGCAACAGTTCCTACAGCGCCAACTTTTGATCAGATGATATTAATAACTGGCTGGAAATGCGGTGCCACCGTAGGTGCGGCACCAGTAATTGGTACGACATCTCGTCAATTTGCGATTTATTACGGGGTAGAACCAGCCGGCACTACTTACTGCATACAATACTAATTTGGTATAACGCAAAACTCAGGCCTAATTTATTAGGCCTTTTTTGTTATACTAGAACCACATAATGACTACATTTATTACAATTTATTTTTTTATTATAGGTTTATGTTTTGGAAGCTTTGCTTTGGCTACTGCATGGCGTATTAAAAAAAATAAAGACTTTGTTAAACAAAGATCAGAATGCGAAAATTGTCATCACAAATTATCTGCCAGTGACCTAGTTCCTTTGTTTAGCTGGATATTTATGAGGGGCAAATGCAGATACTGCGGCAATAAATTGTCGGCTCTTTTGCCACTAGCAGAACTTACCGGCGGTATATTTTTTGGACTTAGCTTTTTTGCTTGGCCGTACGCCTTAAACGGCGTACTTGCAATAACTGGATTTGTGCTGTGGTGTGTGTCGCTGGTTTTGCTTTTAATATTGTTTTTTTACGACCTACAATGGACTATATTGCCCAATAAAGTAATGTATCCGCTTTGGGCTGTAAGTTTAATTTATGCACTGACTAATTTTGCTGGACACGCATCATGGATGTTTATTGTTAACATTTTAGGTGCAATTGCGGTGTCGTTTGGTATATTTTATGTATTTTTTACTGTGTCTAAGGGTACCTGGATAGGCTACGGCGATGTTCGTTTGGGTATTGCTATTGGATTATTGGTATCTACGCCTGCTAAGTCGGCTATTGTATTGTTTATAGCGTCGGTAGTAGGAATATTGTTTTCTTTGCCAGGGCTTGTTACAGGGTCTCGTAAGCTTGCTAGCAAGATACCTTTTGGGCCACTGCTTATTATTGGCTTGGTTTTTACTATGTTATACGGACAGCAATTAATTGACTGGTATATGCATAGCATACTTTTACTGTAGCAAATGAGTTAATGGTCCTTAGTTTGTAGTTTCTTTAAATGCAACTAATGACTTTAGACTAATAACTATAGACTTTTTAACCTTCCTTTTGTGCTTATGATATACTTTTAGTATGTTAAGGCGTGGTGCACCTAGTGGTTATACAATAGTAGAAACTATGATCTTTTTGGTTATTACTTCTGCTTTGTTTGCTAGTGCAATGTTAGCGGTTGGCGGCAAGCAAGCATCGGTACAATTTACGCAGGGAATACGTGACGCCCAAAGCAAAATACAAGACATTATTAACGACGTTGCTACGGGTTATTACCCAAGTAACGGCGATTTTGCATGCGCTTATACGCAAAATAATGCTTTAAGCAGACCAGTATTTACTGCAGGGGCAGTCGCGCAGGGAAGCAGTAACGCATGTGTGTTTTTAGGAAAAGCCGTACAGTTTACAGCCAGCGGTGCAACAGCCGGAGATGGCGCAACAAATTACAATGTCTTTAGTATCGCAGCACGTCGTTTAAATGTATCGGGGCAGGACGTTCAAAGCCTAAACGATGCATTGCCAAC
>CALRCT010000060.1 GCA_943354655.1 uncultured Candidatus Saccharimonas sp.
ATAGAGTTAATAATACCATATTATTATTACTAAATAATTAAATAATTCTATTTAAGCACTCTATCTTGCAAAACTGTCCAAGACTGAATGTTATTTAATCTGTCGACAGCGCTGTTTAACCTACGCGAATTAAATCCGGTAAGCTCGCTTCTGGTTATATACAAAAATCTAGGTTGATAAAGTGGTATGGCTGGAGTATCTTCTTTCCAGGCTTGTAAAAAGGGTTTATATTTTACGGCTCTTAAAACCGGTTCTATTCTGGTACGTCCGGCTTCTAAAGCTTTGTCGGCAATTTTGCTTTTGTATTCGGATAGATTTAATCTACTTGTAGACCTAATATCTGCCTGCGAACTATGCCAGTATGCAAAAACATCTGGATCGATTCCTAGCGATATACCGTATAGCAAAACATCGTAATCGTGCCTTGTAAGAATATCGCCCTGCATATCTTCTTCTGGTCGAAGTTTTACATCAACATCTACCCCTAATGATCGCCATTGTTTTTGTAAACTCTGAGAAATAGCCGCATATTCAGCAGAATTTTGTGAAACAAATCGCAATAATAATGGTTTTCCGTCTTTTTGACGAATATCGCCTTCTGATCTGGACCAACCGGCATTATCTAATATTTTATTGGCTTCTTCTAAGTTATAAACTTGTTGATTTTTAGAATTATCATTACCAAGCTGATGCTTTAACAAAGGACCATCGACGGTAAGCGCCGTAAACCCAAGCTGTTTTATTAGTTCTGATCTGTCTGTACCTATACTTAAAGCTTGCCTAACATGAACGTCTTTAAGAAATTCGCTGCTATTGTTTAAAAATACCATCACAATACCGTCCATTGGTACGTTATAGCTGTTAGAAGTTGTGTCACTGTTAATCGAATCTGGTACTTTATCTAGCCCAACAATAGATGTTAGCTCTTTATTTTCATAAGCTTTAATAAGTTCGGATTCGTCCTTAAAAGTCCTAAGTACGTATTTATCTATTTTTGGTACACCAAGATGATAATTAGGGTTTCTTTTAAGTGCTATTTGTTCGTTGCGCGATTCTTTAGTTGTACCCGATACTTCTACCGAACTCCACACAAATGGACCTGTGCCAATAGGATTTACGGTATTAAATGGCACACTTCGTAGTTGGCTTGCAGGAATCTTGCCAAGTATATGTTCTGGAACTATACCGTTTATTAGTGAATAAGGAAAAGCCGCCAATGGGCTTGGAAGGCTAAATTGAACCGTAAAATCATCGATCGCCGAAATGTCCACACCTTGCCAACTGGCAAGTAATGGTGATTTTGCATCTGGCTTTTGAATAGTTTTATAGGTATAAACTACGTCTGCAGATGTAAATAAAGTATTATCGTGCCATTTTACATTTTTGCGTAAACTTACGGTAAATACTTGTCCCTTGTCGTCTGATTCCCATTTGTCTGCAAGGTCAGGCACTAATACGTTATTAGCGTCATGCGTAAACAACGAAGAAAACAATAGTTTAGATACTGAGCCGTCGATATTATTAACTGCGTACAGTGGATTTGCATTTGTAAAAGTACCAACTGCACCTTCACGCAATATTCCACCATCTATAGGGGCTAATTTTTGGTAATAACCGTCTAATCCTCTAACCTGCAATACGACACTTATTGTTAATACAATTATTAACGTTATCCAGCCAGTAACAAATCTTCTTACATTTTCTAATCTTGCTAGTCTACGAAAAAATAATTTGTCTAATTGTTGTTCGGCATTATCGGCGGCTTCTATGGCATCACGTTTGTGACGTCTAATAGTTCGCCTAAATCTTAACTTAATCTTCTTGTTAATCATCATCACAAAGCCCACCCAGACATTTTTAGATAATCGTTAAGCTGTTAATAAACCTATAAGTAAAGAGCCTGCAAATACAGCTGCAACAATAATTGTAAGGTTCATAATTGTTTTGTCGGTACCACGACGAACTGTATTAACTTCGCCACCGCCACCTAGTCCAGCGCCTAAACTAGCGCCTCTGGTTTGAACCAAAACTAGTATAGCCATTAATATTGACGAGCCGATTGTTATGTAGTTCCAAATATTCATAATATTCCTTATTATTTACTTTTCATTATCTATGATTGCAGTAACTAAAAAATTTGTAAAACCAATTACTATACCTGCTACTATAGCAACACCAAAACTAGAAACCTCTAGTGGACTATACAATTTGGCCGCAATTGACACCATAAGTCCATTAATAACAACCATAAATACTCCTAAAGACAACAAAACTGCAGGAAGTGACAAAAATACTACTAAAGGCTTAATTATTGTATTAACAACAGATAATACTAATCCCGATATAACAACTACGCTTAGTCTATTTTGGAACGATATTTTGTCGCTTCCGACTAAAGCTGCAGCCAGCCATAAGCCTAAACTTGATACTACCCATCTCACTATAAAACGTGACGATTTTTTTCTCTTCATATATTACTTACTATTATACCAGATGTGTAGGTATAGAGTCTGATAAATTATTAAAGCCACTAGGTGTTATTAATACATCGTCTTCTATTCTTATACCAATGTTTTCTTGTGGGATATATATACCTGGTTCTACCGTTAATACGGTATTTGCTACAAGGGGTGTATCGTAATCGCCTGCATCATGTACATCTATTCCCAAAAAATGAGACGTTAAATGTGGGTAATACTTTATTTGGTCTTCTGATTTATTTTTTCCTATAAGTCCAAGATTGTCTAATTGTGAATTCATAAAAGTACGAACTTCTTTTTCGTATTCACGCAGTATAACGCCAGGTTTTAATAGATTTAACGCATACTGACGAACATTATAAACAGCGTCAAAAACTTGCTGTTGCCTTTTAGTAGGTAAACCCAGTGACCAAGTACGCGAAATATCGGCAGCGTAATGACCGTACTGCGCACCTACGTCCATTAAAAGTAATGAACCGTGGCTTAAGGGTGCATCGTTTTTTTCGTAATGTATTGTTGCGGCGTTTTTACCGCTTGCAATAATCGGATTATAGGCGTGTCCATTGGCGCCTTTTAATGCAAATTCGTGTGTTAAAAATATATTTATGTCTTTTTCTGAATTCATATTTTTAATATTTTTTCTTAGTTCAAAAAATCCATCGGCTGTAATATTAACTGCGTTTTTAATATAGCTGATTTCTTCTGTTGTTTTAACTTGCCTTAATACGGCTAAGTTGCGTCTAATGTCTACTATATTTTTTCCAGCTAGTCGTTTTATTTTTTTGCTAAACACTAGTTTTGCTGGATTTATATACATACCGTAATTAGGTTCATACGAACGAGCCGGCAATATCGTGCCGACTTTAGCGTTGCTTGTAATATCTTTTTTAAGCACATCCCATCCTGCGTCATGGGCATAAACAGTTTTGATTCCACTATTAGTAATAACTTCGGATTCGTCGATTTTGCCTTCCCACATGTCTCTGTGATCCAGCCTTGGTGGCAATATTAAATACTCGGTGTTGGTTTGTTTGTTAATTACTACTGTTGCCTCTGCCAGATCTAAACCTGTTAAATACCAAAAGTTGCTGTCTTGTTTAAACTTAAAAGTAGTGTCTGCACTTTTTTGGACTAATCCATTAGCCGTCAAAACTATTATGTCTACATCTGTAGTCTTAGATACATTGCTTCGGTTTTGCTTATAAAATTTTGCAGAAAACATATTCACGAAGTATATAGTACCTCAAATTTAATTACCAGATAACATAATTAGTAAAAGTGTCTAATTTATTGTTGGATTTTATATGCAATATAAATTCCACCAAGACCAAATATAGTACTTAGTAAAATTCCCCATAATCCAAAAATGTTTCCGCCATCAAATTTGGCTCCGATTGCACCGCCCAATAATCCACCTACTGTTGCGCCTATATAAATAACTGATTTAGACATAGTCTAACTATACTACTTAAGATTATTTTTTTTCTATACTTATATAA
>CALRCT010000061.1 GCA_943354655.1 uncultured Candidatus Saccharimonas sp.
AAGAACAGCCAAAACTAATAACGGTGCTGTTATATTGTCGGTACCATACGGCGAGACTGCTTCTAAAATAGAACTTGCAAGTGGCAACCACACAAACACAATAAATGGATTAGACGTTAATACATGACTGCCGCCAATTAATAGTCCTATAAATAACGATACGTACGCAAAAACTATATATGCCAGAGTACCAATTACAGTCTTTTTGGATTTGCCGACATAATAGGTGTATTTTTTAGTACCCCATTTTTTGCCAACAAAAGCCGCCATGCCATCTGCTAATGCTACAAATAGTACCGACACCGCAAATATCCAGTCGGCTTTGGCAAATAGTGCAATCAAAAAAATACTTAAAGGGTAAAATAAATCACCATATGTAAGTCTTGATACGTCGTAAATTGCGTGAAATATTTTAAACTTTCTTGATATTAATAAAGTTACAAATGCTGCAATCGATATTATTTTTATAGCCTCTACTTCCAAAAAATATGGCCAACTTGCTATAAATAACCCCAAGCTTAAATGCAGTAGTTTTCTTCCATATTCACCCTTAATAATTTTTTGGCGCCAAAGATATTCGGACACAATCAGCAATATTCCAACTACAAATATTGCAAAAAGTGCAGATAACATAAATCTATTGTATCGCAATTTATTGCAATTTACTTTTAACTGCCAAAATCGCATCGTAATATTAACCTTATTTGCTAAATTAACACTTCTCGAGTATAATTCTGTCTTGTACCTTACTAGTTCGGGGATTGGCGCAGTTGGCTAGCGCGCGCGGTTTGGGACCGCGAGGTCGAAGGTTCGAGTCCTTTATCCCCGACCATACAAAGCACCACCCGAAAGGGTGGTTTTTTGTATGGTCTGGAACTTAGTGCGAATCTTCGACCGAAAAGAGGTCGAAGGTGAGACATGCCATTCGGCATATCTCAAGATAACCTTTCAGCACAGTAACTTGTTGCTGGCTTGAAAGTTATGGGCCCGCGCTAGCGTGGGCGAGTCCTTTATCCCCGACCAATAAAAAAGACCACATAACTGTGGTCTTTTTTATTGGTTTGTATAAACCTATTTAGCGAATTCTATAGCTCTGGTTTCGCGGATTACGTTAACTTTTATAGTACCCGGATACTGCATGGTGCTTTCTATTTTTGTAGCTACGTCTCGTGCTAGCTTAATTGCACCAAGATCATCCATGACTGTTGGTTTTACAAAAATTCTAACTTCACGGCCGGCGCTAATAGCGTAGGCTTTTTCTACACCTTCAAACTGAGTAGCCACATTTTCTAGGTCGCGCATACGTTCGCCAAAATTTTCGGCACTAATGTTTCGTGCTCCTGGTCGTGCTGCACTAACTGCGTCAACAACACGAATAATAATAGCTTCGACACTAGTAGCTTCTACGTCGTCATGGTGCTGTTCGGCGGCCAATGCAACTTCTTCTGGTACTCCGTACTTGCGAGCCATTTCACCGCTAATGTGGTGATGCTTGCCTTCCATTTTGTGCGTAAGAGCCTTACCCATATCGTGAATAAGAGCAGCGTATTTAGCTGTTTTAACATTTGCGCCTAATTGTTCGGCTATGATTCCTGCCATATGCGCCATTTCGGTGCTATGTTTTAGTACGTTTTGACCGTAACTTGTTCTATATTTTAGTTCACCAAGCAATTGCAATACTTCTTTAGGAATTCCTACAATGCCAACTTCTCGCGCTGCATCTTCTGCTGCGTGCATGATTTCTTTTTGAACTTGCTTTTGAGCTTTTTCGACGACTTCTTCTATGCGTCCAGGATGAATGCGGCCGTCTTTCATTAACATTTCCATAGTTATACGAGCTGTTTCACGACGAATCGGGTCAAAAGAACTTAATATAACCATTCCAGGAGTGTCGTCTACCATAATGTCTACACCTGTAGCACGTTGAATAGACTGAATGTTACGTCCTTCTTTGCCAATTATTCGACCTTTCATTTCGTCATCGGTCAACTTAATAGCAGATACTGTACGTTCTGCAGTAACTTCACTAGCCATACGTTCCATTGCCTGAACAATAATAAGACTGCTTAGTTCTTCGGCGTTTTCTTTTGCTTCGTTTTGCAACTTAACAATCAAACCTTTAAGATCATTTTTAATGTCTCGTTCGGTCATTTGCATAAGTTTTTCTGCTGCTTCTGATTGCTTAAGTTTAGCTATTTTTTCTAGCTTTTCTTGTTGCTTAACTCTAATATCACGAATTTCGTTTTTTAGCGCTTCTAATTCATCTTCGCCGTTTCGAAGTTTTTCGTTTCTTTTGTCTATAGCATCTAGTTTATTATCTAGTGCTTCTTCTCTGCTTAATAAACGTCGTTCAATATCTTTAAATTCATTACGACGTTTTTGATCTTCTTTTCTGGCGTCGTCAGCAATCTCGTTTGCTTCTTTTTTAGAATTTTCTACAATCTTACTTGCTTCTTTGCGCGCTTTTTCTAGTTCTTTACTTGCTTCGTCTGCAGCCGAACCAATCTTTTTTTTAGTTGTGTATGTACTTGCGCCGTACCCTACACCTAATCCTGCTACTGCTAATATTATAGCCAATGGCTCCATAGTACTCCCTGTTCTAGCTTATTACACTGTACTGCCTATGCATCACTATCACTTCATTAGCTTAGGTTTATCGTGTAAGAAAACAATTTAAATCGGTATTAATTATCAGAAGATACCTATACAAAGGTATCTATACTTTAATAATACGCCTTTAGCATTAAAACTTGCAAAACTATTATTGACAATTTAACTACAAAATACTTGCATAAACTATGACTTGATTGTGATTCCAACCATTTGTCTTGCTAAAAGTACCGATAATACTAACTAATTTTAGGTCGTGCTTACCCTTAACTTCGGGTACACTCAATTTTGATAAATCTGTTAATGGCGTAGAATTTTGGATAACTTTTGTCACATGATACCTTACAATTTCGCCGTTTCCTTTTTCTACTTCTAGGGACATTCCTGCTTGAAGCTTATAAAGATCCGCAAAAGCCCCGTTGTTGTTTGGACCAGCAACGTAACCTGCTAAAACTGTAGCTCCGTCTAAATTTCCTGGCCTAGAACTATCGTCCGTCCAACCAACATCGTTAATATTGTCGGGCATAGCCAATGAACCATCGGCCTTTAAGCCTATTTTTTTAATTTTTGACCAAAGTCCAATAGTAGGAATACGAATCCATCTTGGATACTGTGGTGCGACGTTATATGAACTCATGTCGTCGCTAGTCGATATCGCTTCGAAAGGTATTGTTCCTATAGTAGAAACTCCCTTAACGCCAACACCAACATTGTTTATTACCACGGCAGTATTTTTTTCGTTAAATACAAAATTTACCACCGTAAAAATAGTAAAAACTAATGACAAAGTTGCCAGTGTATAAAAACCTCTATGCATTATCATGGCTTTTTTAGTTTTATATTTAATTTTTTTAGACGGCTCAAACGTTCGTTTTGCTGCTAATATACTCTGTTTAGTGACTTTATCAATCTGTACTGTTGCTTTTACTATTGGGCCAATTATAAGTCTTCTGGTGCTTCTTGATTTTGTTTTTATCTTTTGTTTTGCAGGTTCAAATTTGATTTTTTCTACGTTCTTAGGGCTTATGTAATACTGTTCTGAATTTGAATGATTACTGTGAACGGGTTGAGTGTGATTAATGTGTGGCTGAACTTGGGGTTGGCTTGTGCTTGTGTCGGTATGATTTTCTGATGCGACTCTAGACAAAATACTATCACCAACAGAAATATTAGGATGAATGTAAGTATCATATTTGCTGTTTCGACGAACGGCATTTTTGTTATGTTCTGAATCGTTTTGCATTTTTTTTATTATTCTCGCCAAAAACATCAAAAATACAACTTTTAGTTGTAACTGATGTTTTGATTTATAAAGTACTCTATATAAAGTATCTGCTACGCCA
>CALRCT010000062.1 GCA_943354655.1 uncultured Candidatus Saccharimonas sp.
AACTCCTATTATGGAACACACTAAAAAAGTTATCTTTTTAAACGACTACGAAGCAGCAATAATAAACGCTAAAGACGTTCAAATTATTAGCATAAAAGACGGAACCCAAGAACATCGCACACCACAAGAACTAGACTACGATCCAGAAGGTGCGAGCCTGGGTGACTTCCCCGACTTTATGACCAAAGAAATCCACGAAGCACCACAAACCGTTAGGGCGGCGTTACTGGGCAGGTTGCGTGCCGATAAAAACATTATTAAACTTGGTGGGCTAGACCTTGTAGCCGAACAACTGCGCTACATCGATCGTATTATTATTGTGGCTTGTGGAACGTCATATTACGCCAGCCTAGTAGGTGAATATTTGATCGAGGAGATTGCGGGTATCCCGGTCGAAGTCCAGCAGGCCAGCGAATTTAAATACCGCCAAGAACCCTTAAGCCGCAGTACGGCTGTAATAGCAGTCTCACAATCCGGCGAAACAGCAGACACACTTGCAGCACTGCAAAAAGTAGCAGGTTACGGCGTGTTGCGCCTTGGCGTAGTTAACGCCGTTGGGTCAAGCATTGCCCGCACAACAGATGCTGGTGTTTACTGTCACGCCGGCTCCGAACAGTCTGTTGCCAGCACCAAAGCATTCTTGGCACAAGTTACTGTGCTTACACTAATTGCGCTTTACTTATCTAATGGCAGTTCCCCGTTATACAAACAAATAATCGCCGAACTTGATTCGCTTCCACAAAAAATAGAACAAGTATTAAAACTAGAACCCGCAATTAAAAAGCTAGCAAAAAAATATTCACACCACCGCGACTTTTTGTATATTGGCCGCCGCTACATGTTCCCACTTGCATTAGAAGGTGCGCTTAAATTAAAAGAACTTAGTTATATTCATGCCGAAGGCTTTGCAGGGGGCGAAATGAAGCACGGCCCACTTGCCATGATAGACAAAGATTTTCCTACAATGGCGCTTGCCCTAAACGGCGAACTGTACGAAAAAACAGTATCAAACATGCAAGAAATCAAGGCCCGCAGCGGGCCACTAATTGCAATCTGCAACGATTCAAAAAAACTCGCAGATATTGCCGACGACTGTATAAAAATTCCAGAAACTATCGAACAATTACAGCCACTTCTTGCCGCCCCAGTTTTGCATATGTTTGCCTACCACGTAGCCAAAGAACTTGGCAAAAATATCGACAAACCGCGCAACTTAGCCAAGTCTGTTACTGTAGAATAGTTACCTACTTTTCAATAATCAAAGGTCTTTTATAGCGCCCTAATTATTCCTTCTATTGAATAAGCTGTGTCTTCCCATGACCTTACTGCTATACAGTCAATTCCCATCTCTTCAACTGCATAATCGTTGCCTCCAGGCACTATCTTGTCTCCAAAAAATAATATTTCGTCTTTTTTAATACCTACAGCATCCATTAGTTTTTGCATGCCGTACGCCTTGTCTACTCCCGGCTTAGTAATATCTATAGATGTTGCGCCGGCGGCACGTACAGTAAATTCTGGTATTTTAGGAGCAATAATATCACGTAGTTTAAGTTTTTTCGTACCGTCAATATCCCATGCTTCCTTTATCCGTACGCCCTCTTCACCTAATTCTGCAACTATCTCTTGACCTAAAATAGATAGCGTTATTTGGCTATCCCTGTCTTCTATTGTGTCGCCATATGTTTTTTCGCCTGCATAACCTGACTCTTTCAGACCCTCTTCTAAAGCTTTTATAATTTTACTTTTTTGGTCAGACGTAAAATCTTCGGCATACTGCAATTGCCATTCGTTTTTATTAAACCGATAATACCTTGTGCCGCTAGTGGGCATAAGATGTAGCCCAGAAAGCAAGTGTGGCTCTTCCGTAATTTGAGTCAAAAATTGCCTCTGAAAAAGTTCGTATTTTCCTCCCGATATTACACATACCTGAAATTTTTCTAATAACTTATCAAAAAGTGCAACCATGCGTGGGTTAAAATGTGACTTACTTGGTGCAAGCGTACCGTCTAGATCAAATGCTATTAATTTCTTCATATATAACAGTCTACCAAATTTGATAAAATTTACAGCAAAAACATACTGTACTTTGTGTTAAAATATTAATAGCAATTAGGGTAGAAACTTACTAGAGGGATAATGATAATGAGATTTTTTGGGTATTTAGATCCGGGAACAGGCAGCATGTTTGTACAGGCAATAATAGGCATCATGGCAGGTGGCGCGTTTGTTTTTCGTACTTATATAAGTAAAGCCATAATTAAGGTACGATCCACGCTTGGCAAAAACAAGCTTGAAGTAGCCGACGAAGAATAGCACAGTGTCAAAAAGCGATAAAATTAATGTAGTCGCAAGTTCTTTTAGAGATCCTGCAGGTTTTTTATTCACAAATTCAGAAGGCACATTATTGCGTCAAATTAACAGTGTGGGAATATTAAATTACAATACGGCAACGCAGGTTGGGTTATATGACAAACTTTTTAAAAAAGGCTACCTAGTTAGACACAAAGAACTAAGTGCAACAAAAACTAAGGTTATAATACAGCCTTCTTACATCAATACAATTAGCTACCCATTCGAGTGGTCTTTTACTATGTTAAAAGACGCCGCACTGCTCACTCTTAAAATACAAAAAATCGCATTAAAACATCAATTGTCATTAAAAGACGCTAGCGCCTACAATATTCAATTTATTGGCGCTAAGCCAATACTTATAGACACTTTGTCTTTTGAATCATATCCAAAAGACAAACCGTGGGTTGCTTATGGTCAGTTTTGTAGGCATTTTCTTGCACCTTTATTGCTAATGAGTTACACCGACGTCAGGTCTTCTCAGATGCTTAGAACTTATATTGACGGAATACCGCTAGATCTAGCAAACTCAATACTTCCCAACAAAGCAAAACTCAAATTTAGCGTACTAATGCACATATCACTCCACTCTAAGATACAGGCAAAACATGCCGACGATCGCAAAGTTAGTAACAAAAAACTCCCTATGCAAAATCTTTTAGGCGTTATAGATAGCCTAGAAAGATTAATTAAAAAACTTGAGCCAAAAAACAGCAACACAGAATGGATGGATTACTATAACAATACAAACTATTCGGAATCGGCGGCAAAAAACAAAGAAAAATTAATTGCATCATTCGCAAAAGCTATACCAAAGTTAAAATCGGTACTGGATCTAGGCGGAAACGACGGTCACTATAGCAGCGCCTTTGCGGCCGATAAAATTCAAACAATTTGTGCAGATATTGATCCTTTTGCAGTGGAATATAATTATCTTCGTAATAAGAATCAAAAAAACACCAACATGACACCACTACTTATTGATCTGACCAACCCAGGTGGTGCAATAGGCTGGGCAAACACTGAACGCACAGATGTTACAAAAAGGCTTAGGTCGGACCTTACAATGGCTTTAGCATTAATACACCACCTTGCTATATCCAATAATCTGCCTTTTGAATATATCGCAGAATATTTTAGTAAATTTGGACCTTACTTAATAATTGAATTTGTTCCTAAAGAAGATTCACAGGTAAAAAAACTACTTGCTACTAGGGAAGATATTTTTGATACATATACAGAAAGTAATTTTGAAAAAGAGTTTTTGAATATATATAAAATTATTAAAAAAGAATCTATTAAAGGTACATATCGCACATTGTATCTACTAAAGGTCAAAAAATGACTAAAAAAATAAAAAAACTTTTGCGCGATTTGCAAAAAAAATGCACAGGAAGTAAGTACTGTATGTTCGTGTCTTTAATAATAGTTAGCCTATCCGTACAGTCGTCTTTTATGTTGGCAGAATATCTTAAAAGCAGTAATTACGAATGGATATTCCCTAAGCAGCTTATATTTACCACTTTACTAGTTACCTTAACGAGTATTATTCTAGCAATA
>CALRCT010000063.1 GCA_943354655.1 uncultured Candidatus Saccharimonas sp.
CCCATCTAATAAACGAATACCAGTTACCAATATGTGGGTAGTCGTAAACAGTTGGACCACAAGTGTAAATTGTAACTATTCCATCAATTGGTTGTACGTCTTGCAATGTATTTGTTAGTGTATCGTGTAATTGCATTAATTAATTTCCTTAAGTAGTTCGGTTGCCTTAGCAATAACTTGTTTTTTAAATTCTATAAAATCTACTACCTTATTTGCTTTAAATCCTGCCGCAAACTTGTGTCCACCTCCACCAAAATGTTCTGCAAGTAATCCTGCAATGGCTCCGTCGCTATTACATCGTATTTTGGCTGTTACACGGCCTGTTGTGTAGGTTTTAAATGCAATAGCTATACGAACACCTATTGTCATTCTCATATCGTCTAGTGCAAGCATAGATGGGTTATACATACTGCTGTATGTTTCTATTTCTTTCCAGGGGATTGTGATTATAGCTATGCTGTTATTATTATAAAATTCTACTCTTTGCAACAACTGACCTTTGTAAGGTAAAAGTACTGGGTCTCTTTTCATTAATTCTCGGCGTGCGTCATCTAGGCCAGAAAGACTAACTCCACCGTCTACTAGGTCGGCTATTATACGAATACTTTTTGATGTAGTAGAATCTGTAGTTAGTCCAAGACTGTCAGACATAATCGATACAGCAATGTATTCCATAGCTTCTACCGACATAGGGATATTGTTAAATTTAGCTACGTCATAAATGACTTCACCTGTAGATATGGCTTCGTTATTAATGGTGATTTTTGCAAAAGGTATTCCACTGGTTGTTGCATGATGATCTAAAATAATTAACGGTTTGGTTTTTACCCAAGCTAATTGGCCATTATTGTCTAATGTTTCTAATAGTGTGACAGTGCTTGCATCTACTAATATAGTTATATCAAATTTGCTAGGTAGTTCTTTTTGTACACGCGACCAACCGCTTAGGTAATGAAGATGTGCCGGCATATCAATGCCGCAAACAAGAGTTACTTCTTTGCCTAAATCACCAAGTATTGATTCTAGTGCTAATGCACTAGCTAAACTATCGCCGTCAGGGTTGTCTGCCTGAAGTACGACTATATTTTTAGATGACTTGATAAGTTCATTAACTTGAGTGTATAAGGATTCCATTAAGTACTAGTATAACATCTTAGCTACATTTTTTGACGGCCAGTTAGTGCTCGTCCAAGACTTATATGATCTGCGTATTCAAGATCAACGCCCACGCTTAAGCCTCTTGCTAAACGGCTAATTATTACTTTTTGGTCTTCTAGTTGTTGTTGTAAGTATAAAGATGTTGTTTCACCTTCTACAGAAGCGTTCATAGCAAGAATTAATTCTTTAACACCATCTGATTTAATCCTAGAAACAAGCTCTGATATTTTAAGATCATCGGGTGTTACCCCGTCTATAGGAGAAATTAAGCCACCAAGAACGTGGTATGTTCCTTTAAACAGTCCGGTTTTTTCTATGGCAATTACATCAAAAGGATCCGAAACAACAGCAATTACACTTTTGTCTCTGCCTGGGTTTGTATAAAGTGGCGATACATCGCAGTTACTGTCTATTAATACAAAAGTTACAGGACATAATTTTACGCCTTTGTGTAATGTAGAAAAAGCGTCTATTAACTTATTCGTTTTGTACGAATCGTTTTTTAATAAATAATAAGCATACCGTTCTGCACTACGCGGCCCTACTCCAGGTAATTGTCCTAGTGCTTCAATTGCATTTTCTAACGCTTTAGGTAATAAGGACATCGTATATGCGGTAGGTTACAAGCCTAAATTACCTAGGCTACCCATCATAGGCTGCATTTTATCGGCAGCTAATTTTTGACTTTTAGAAATTGCATCTTTAACTGCTTCTTCTACCCATCGTTCTAGTTGACCAATATCAGACGTGTCTACACTATCTGCATCTATGCTGATTTTTTTAATTTTCATTTCGCCGTTAATTTCTACTTTAACTGCACCTTCACCTGCTTCGGCGGTAATCATTTCTTTTTGCAGTTCTTTTTGTAGCTTTCGCATTTTCATTAACATTTTAGCTTGATCCATTCGACTCATAGTAAAAAACCTCTTTTATTAGTTCTATATATTAATATTGTATCAAAACTGAGTGAACTTTTATTGTGATATATGTTTTTGTGGTGGTTCTGAGTAAACTTTTTTAGTTTCTGGTGAATTTACCCAAGCTAAAAAATAACGATTCATATGGTAAGAACATGTGCTAAAAACTGCTATAGACATTAGTAATGTGCCAGTAAATCGTGCTATTGGATTACGTGGAAAAACCATGCGCCATTCGTTTAATAAATAAGACATTCCCTCGCCTGCTATTAAATACAAAAACGGTAAACAAAACAAAAGATAAAGTTGGTTATTATTTATGCTGGTAAGTAACAAACTAACTAATATAGCGATAAAAAATACTATTGTACGCTGTAGGCTAATTTTGTTTCTGTAGGCGTAAAAGCTTAGTAAAAGTAATGTTCCGGTAAAAGCATCAAACATTGGTAAGCGACCCAGATTGTATGCTGGGTTTGTAGCCGATCTGTAAAATAGTGCTGCCGGTATGTCTTTTAGGGCTTGTAGTGTGTCGCCTATATTTAGGTGCTTTGGAATTAATAGCCAGTTTCTTAATACAGAAGTGTCTTTTAGGATTGCTAATAATAAAGGTGCGATAAATAATAATCCCAAAATAGAACCAAATAAAATTGATGTTTTGTTCATGTGTCTAAATATTCTTGGAATATCCTTCCAAAACCATGCTGATATAAAAATTAATACCCAAATAGAACCTGGAATATACATCATTATTCCTGTACTAGCTAATACTACAAGGGGCGCTACTTTTGTTCGTCTTGTTGTTTTTAACCAGACAATAATGGCAAAATATACAATCCATGAATATAACAGAACAGCTGGTGTTGCTATTCTGGACACTGTTAATGTAGACACATTAAGTGCAAATAGTACCGTAGTTAACACGCTTACTCTTTGGCTGTACCATTTTTTGGCAATACTATAAAATGCGTAAACACTAATTATGGTAAAAAATGCGCTAATAAATCTTAGTGAAACGTCTGCTACACCTAATTTTAGGCTCAAAAACACTGCTACTTTATAAATAACCCAAAGTGGGTTTTTTAATATAGCACTTAATGAACTAGATTGGTTGATTATTTGTTGTTCGGCAGACGACGAACCACTTAAGAATGTTCTTGAACCGTATGTATATAATATTATGCCTAAAACCAGCAGCCCGACAACGACTAACATGCTTAGATAATGACGGATAATAAAGCGACGTGTATTTTTCATTACTATGGGTTTAATTATACAGCATAAGGTTTTTTTGCGCTGTATATATAGGCTTTTTATTCTTTAAAGGTATCGGAGTGTCTTGAATCAAGGCTCTTGAACTTTTGTTTATCTTTATCAAAGAATAGTTCTACATGACCGGTAGGTCCGTTACGATGTTTTTTGATAAATATATCTGTTATTCCACGGCGTTCAGATTCGGGATTATAGTAGTCTTCTCTATAGATAAACGCTACAACATCGGCGTCTTGCTCGATAGATCCTGATTCACGAAGATCGGCAAGTTGAGGAATCTGAGGGCTTCTGTTTTCTACAGAACGACTTAATTGACTTAGTGCAATAATTGGCACGTTAAGTTCACGAGCTATACTTTTTAAACCACGGGATATTTCTGATATTTCTTGCACCCTGTTACCGTCGCCGTTAAATTTGCTGCCACCACTCATAAGTTGTAAGTAGTCTACTATTATTAAACCTAGTTCTTGCTTGTGGGCTTCGCGTCTAGCTTTTGTTCTAAGATCACTTACTGTAATGCCCGGTGTGTCGTCGATGTACATTTTTGCTTCGGATAATGTTCCCATA
>CALRCT010000064.1:0-2500 GCA_943354655.1 uncultured Candidatus Saccharimonas sp.
ACCTTTTGCGCTTAAAAGGTGTAGTAAAAGGCGGTCGCCACACTGGCGACCATGATAAAAAATAATACCCTTATGGTTGCCATAACGCACCCGCAAACCTCATACTAAAATATAAGTGAAAGACCTACTTAAAAAACTACAAAATGACTTCCCTGCAATTACATTTGTAGCCAGTACCAAATTTTATTGGTCACCCCAAGATCAAGCAGTTTATTATGATAAATCCAAAAATAACGATACCGCAACGTGGGCTTTAATACACGAACTTTGTCATGGAATTTTAGGGCACAAAACCTACAAGACAGATTTTGAACTACTAAAATTAGAAGTTAGTGCGTGGGATAGCGCAAAAGAACTTGCAAATAATTACAAAATTACTATAGACGAAGATCATATTCAGGATTGTCTGGATACTTACAGGGATTGGTTGCACGCCAGAAGTAAATGTCCCACTTGCGGTGAGCACGGTATACAAGGCACCGACAGCAAGTACGAATGCATAAATTGCCACACAGTATGGAAAGTTAGTTCAGAGCGATTCTGCAGGCCCTACCGGCGCCTGGGAGACTGGAAATAGTAGATATGATATGGGATATCAAAGAAAATAAAAAATGAGGAACTTTGCAGTTCCCCATCTTCTAAATCCCACCTCCTAACTCCTAAAAAAGAACTAAGCGTTCTTTTTAGTGCTAGTTCGGCGACTAATACGTCCACCTTTTGCACCAGCTGCACGAGCTAGTTCACGGTTAGCAAAAAATCCGCCAGTTGTACCTTTTTTGCCACCACTTGCACCGATTTTTGCATAAAAATCAGCACCGTACTTAGCTTTGTTTGTTGCTGCTGCGGCCATTCCGCCTGCTTTTGTTCCTGCCATAATATAAAACTCCCTTTAATTTTGTCGAAAAAATACAAAAAAGAGACTCTGCTTGTTCACCCTTTCGGACTTACTTGCTGACCCTCTTGTTTGTGGTTTCTTTCGAAACTATTTAAATATTAGCATAATGAAGCGCTTATGTCAACTATATTGTATTAGATTAATGCTTATTTTTAACTTTACGACCAATAAGTCGAGTTTCTTCATCTAAAGTGGTCATATAATGCAAAATACTTCCAATGACGTTAAAGCGTCTATATGGCCTAGCTTCTTCGACATCTTGCCAATTTTGCTTTAAATCAACAGCTATATCGCCTACAATTCCCCGTACAAAATTCCATCGTCGATAATTTTCGTCCATAAACATACTAACTATTTTTTTGTTATTTAAATTGTCTAACTGATTGTCAGATAAATTAGAAAAGTCGATACCTACAGACAATAATGCTATTCCAGCTAACAATGCTGTATTGCTAGTATCTTCTTGCTGCGTATATTCAGTGCCATATAAAATTTGTTGATTAATCATTAAAACTTCTTGCTTCTTATATGAATACTGACATCAGGGTTTGCCTAAGTCAATATTAAGGTTAACTATTTTGTTTTTACTAATCTGTTAGTACGTGTATAAAAAATATCATTAGTGTCGTCATAATCTATAGTTTTAACAAAATACCCCAAAGACGAAAGTGCTTCAAGTTTATTTATTAGTTCCATCAAAGTAAGACGTGTACCGCCGTTACTAATAAAATCCTCTGCTATATCTACAGAACTTAGTTTGCTACCGTCAGGTGATTCCAAATAAGACATCGCTTTTTTATTTACTAATAATTTAGTTTCTTCGCTTATTTGTCTAATTTTACTATTATTAGCGTTTTCTTTTCTAAACTTAATTGTTTGACTATGAGCTAACGATGTAGCAACTTCTAGCCGTTGTTCTTGGCTAATTAATGGTCGCTTTTTAACAATATATTGTTCTTCCTGAAGACGACGTTCGTGTAGTGCTACGTAGTATGTTAAATTATCGAACTTAGCAAACCCACTACACTGCTTACTAATAATATCTAGTCCGTATTGGTCCGTAGTTATGTCTGTACAAAGTAGCACACTTTGGTTTCTGTTGTAGTTAAGGCTATAAACGTTACTAGACAATGATCCAAGTCTGTACATCTGCAAACGATTCAAAATTCCCTTTACGGCTATTGCGCTTACAGACCCCTTTAGTTCAATGTTGCGGTCAAAACAATCTAATGCATCTGCACCCTGATCAACAGCTTCTATATATGTGTCGGTAACAATACTCGGTAAACTAGAAACAGATATAATATTGTCACGGACCTTGCATAAAGAAGAATACACTAGGGCTTCTTCGGCAAGATAACCATCGCTTTTGGCGCCATCAATTAAAACATCCCATTCGGAAGACACTTGAACAAAGCGCTCGCCGCTAGGCACATTTAATAGGACTTGTGATACATACTTCTCTGGCATATATACATTATACTACACTTCCTTGCATTATTTGAATTTTATTAACTAATACCACAAAATAACTATTTTAACTTCTTAGAAATAGGTAAAATAAAAAACAGACAAAAGAAAAAGCCTCCCTTAAAAGGAGGCTTT
>CALRCT010000065.1 GCA_943354655.1 uncultured Candidatus Saccharimonas sp.
AGATGTAATTTAGACAGTGCAGTTTGAGTCATAGAGGACAAACGCAAACGAGACGTACTTTTGGTACGTCTCGTGCATATCGCGTCTCTAGGGCACAAAATGTGCGGCTAGATTAAATCGCTATTTATCTATCGCGCTTAACTGTCAAGAAACCGTTTCGTGGGTTTTCGTTCACGCTGAATCCAGCTGGAACTTCCTTAACTGCTTCTGGTCGTTCGTCTTTGCTAAAATAATAAATTGTTTGTTCTTTGCCGCCGCGTAAAATAACAGCCTTCGAATTTAAGAAGTATGTTACGCCTTTTGAATTTGTGTGCTTGTAAGCCATAGCTTGTTAACACCTTTCCCTCGTTAGATTAGTTGGTACCCCTACCATACCCCTCTGACAATTTACTTGTCAACAGTATTTTAATAGAGATGGCAAAATTAACATAAGTTTCTTGCGCTTTTAGGCATAAGTAATATACACTAGCTACTGTAGAATAATAAATTATGTATAGGTAGGTGGATATATGGATTTCGCAAATCGCGGCAACCGACAAGCAGACTCAACAGTTAATGTTAATGCTGGAAGCAGTCACAAGAGCTCTAAAAAATTAAGCTTCAAAGCAACTAAAATAATGACCGTAGTGTTATTGTTTTCAGTTACATTAGTAGCTGTTTCGCTTATTACGCTTTTAGCAATAGGCGGCAAACAAGAATCTAGTTACATCAAAAAAGGTAAATACCAAGCAGTATTTTTAAATGGCGGCCAAGTATACTTTGGTAAAATTGGAGTATACAAAGACAAGTATCTTACTCTTTCTGACATTTTTTACTTGCGTGTTAACCAACAAGTACAACCAGGCCAAACATCTGCAACAAATGCAAACGATGTAAGTCTTGCTAAACTTGGAAGCGAACTACACGGACCAGAAGACCAAATGGTTCTTAACCGATCTGAAGTTCAGTTTTGGGAAAACCTAAAAGACGACGGACAAGTAGTAAAAGCTATTACTGAATACAAGAAAAATCCTAGTGCAGCTGACGCAGCACCTGCAAGCGCAGCAGACACAGCAACAGGAAACCAACAACAAACAAACACAACTCCAACAAAATCAACTACACCAGTTACTACAAAGAAACCATAACAATACTATTGTTTAAAAAAATCGCGGCATTGACCGCGATTTTTTTATTGCCTACTGAGACATATGCGAATGATGCAACATACTTCTGTATGTTAATAACCTTAGGGCAAAAACTACTGTAAACAAACCTGTAAACAATATTGATATTCCTGCTAAATCTAAAGACCAGATTGGTGAAACAAAGTCATACTTATATAGACCTTCTGGGATAGTGGTTTCTTTTGCCGCATTTTTGGTTACATATTCTGTTATACAAGGTACTCTTCCTTTACCTGATAGCCCTTCAGGAAAAAGTACTTCGCATTCTTTTTGCGCCTTATTATATAAATCGTCATTAGACTGTTTTAATTTTAATTGTTCGGCCGCAACCAATCTGTCGTATGTGCCCTTAAGCTGAATTGGTGGATGTATTCCGTTAGAACTTCCAATAGTGGTGTTCATGTGAGCATAAATATACGACCTTAAATTTAGTAAAGATGCTTCTACGTCACCCCCCGCCGCGTCGACTGCCAACAAATTATCGTAACGAACTTTTGCTTCTTTGCTGTTATTTACATACGCTTGCATTCCTATAAATCCAGATATAACTGCTAAAAACAAAAAACCCCAAACCGTAACAAGTTGTCGTAGTACTGATCGTTCTTTTAATTTTTTCATATATTTTAATATTACCTTTTTTAAATTCTATTGTCGCGTGGTTGCAAAGCTATACCCAAGCTAATAATTGCAGTTATATAAAATACCACTTTAATTGCCGAAATAGGGTCGTAATTAAAACTAGAAATAAACAGCCCGCCCCAAATGAAGGCTCTCATTAAGGCGCTCATACTTTCGCTAAAAGCTATAAAAACAATTCTGTAGCCGGAGACATTGTCTGCTGCATCGTAAAAATTTTTCATAAATGGCATTCTGTAACAAATGGTAACCGGATCATTTATCATATTTACTCCTATTGCTGACAACGGCGTTCTAATTAATGGTCTAGCTAACATAACTAATGCGTTTGCAAATACACCAATGTTTAACAGCTTATTGCCGTGTTTATTGTCTACTAATGTACCGATCGTTTTTGCGATTAATAATGAAATACCCGTTCCTAACGCCGTAATAGCACCAATACTTGCATACGTATTTAACTTAAAGACTGTTAATGCAATAAAAAACGTCCACATTACAACCGAAACTGAATTTTCGGTATTGTGGCATGCGTAAGATACAAAATTACGAATGTGTTTTTTGTAGGTAAAACCGTTAAACGTAACCGCTTGATGAACTTTAACCACTTCATTTGATGTTAATAAAGGTACCAAAGATCCAATAAGTAAAACTATGGCTAATACTATGGTGTACCTTGCGTCAAAAAATGTAGCAAGAACTCCGCCCAGCAAGGGTCCTGCTACCCCTCCTATACGTTCTATTATGGCCATGTAGCCAAGTTCCTTGCCTCCATGTTCGCTGTGCTTAATTTTTGAAAAGTCAGTATGAAAAGCAATAAAAAACAAACTAAGACTTGATGCGCTTAATATAGCCAATAAAGCAAGTGGCCAATGCAGTTCTTTTATAGACAGCAGCATCATTAGGTTTATTATGTTACCGATAGTGCTTAGTGCTATGGCGTGCTTGGGCCCTATTCTGCCAATCACAAAGGCCGACACTATGTCTAATAACGTTTTAGCGATAAAAAGAACAGCAAAGTATCCAAAAATAGCCTGCACAGAATAACCAATTTTATATAAATAAATAGGTACAAATAAACCGATTAAACTTAGCGCCAACGAACGTATTAGCATGCTTGCATACAATTCAGAAAGTTCAGACATATCGACTTTTCGCCAAAAATGCCGTGGCTGCATTAAGTTATGTACAATTTTATTTAACATGTTTTTATATATTTATTTTTTATGATTACTACAATATAGAATACCACTCCTATCTCTTATCTCCTATCTCCTGTTATTATAAAAGTATGCATATATTCTTTAGCGGAATCGGCGGAACAGGTATTGGACCACTTGCTTTAATTGCACACAAAGCTGGGTACCAAGTGTCTGGTTCGGATAAGCAAGATAGTGGCTATATATCTTACCTAAAGGATCAAGGAATTGCCGACATTCAGATAGGCCAGTCAGAGCAAGAAATATCAAATTTGAATAAACTAAACCCGATTGATTGGTACGTTTATAGTTCTGCCCTGCCAAAAGAAAACCCTAAACATCCAGAACTGTTGTTTGTGCAAAACAACAAAATTAAGCACAGCAAAAGAGATGAGTTTTTAAACTACATTCTTAACGACAAAAAACTAAAATTGCTTGCCTTGTCTGGAACTCATGGAAAAACAACTACTACTGCAATGATGATTTGGTTATTTAAACAACTAAGAATACCTGTAAGTTATTCTGTTGGAGCTAAGATTAAATTTGGAGAAATGGGCGAATACAATTCAAATTCACAATATTTTATTTACGAATGCGACGAATATGACCGTAATTTTTTAAGCTTTACACCTTATTTATCTTTAATTACCGGCATTGACTGGGACCATGCAGACATTTACCCAACAAGAGAAGACTATTATTTAGCCTTTAAAGAGTTTATTAGTAAAAGTGGTGGCACTATGATTTGGCAAGACGACTACAACAGACTTGGCTTAACGCAAGCCGACACTATAATGACGCTAAAACAAGATGATTTGCCCAACGATTTAATGCTTCCTGGAATTGTAAATAAACAAGATGCTTGGCTTGTCATACAAGCG
>CALRCT010000066.1 GCA_943354655.1 uncultured Candidatus Saccharimonas sp.
CGTTATATTACGTGTTTGTAGATTCAGATAGAATTCGTGAAGTAATAACTAACCTGTTTGATAACGCGGTTAAATATACCGAAACTGGCAAAATAACAGTAGGAATTACAGGCGACGACAAAGTCGTTCAATTTAGGATTCACGATACAGGTCCTGGTATTCCAGTAGAAGATCAATCGCATCTGTTTCAAAAATTTTATCGTGTAGATAATTCAACTACTAGAACAATTGGTGGAACAGGACTTGGATTATTTATATGTAAAAAAATTATAGAACTTTATGAAGGCAGAATTTGGGTAGAAAGTTCTGTTGGAATGGGAAGTACTTTTTTGATTAATCTACAGAGGTTAAGTGCCGAAAAAGCATCACAATTACAGCTGCATCAAACAAGTCAAATAAACAGTGGAGCAGAAATAATATCACCTACAACATAAGCGTGATACAATGGAGCTTATAAAGCATATTATGAATATATTACAAAGAAAAGGATACTGATCGATGGCCAAAATAATGCTAGTCGAAGACGACAATAACTTGCGCGAAATTTATGAAGCAAGGTTACTTGCAGAAGGTTACGAAATTGTAACAGCCCGCGACGGAGAAGAAGCATTGGCGGTAGCTGTAAAGGAACGTCCTGATCTTATTATTTCGGATGTAATGATGCCTAAGATTAGCGGTTTTGACATGCTAGATATTTTGCGTAGTACCCCAGAGACTAAAGACGTAAAAGTCATAATGATGACAGCATTAAGCCAGGCCGAAGACAAAGAAAGAGCATCAAAATTAGGCGCAAATAGATACTTAGTTAAATCCCAGGTAACGTTAGAAGACGTCGCAAAAGTCGCTCATGAAGTATTGGAAGGCACTACAGGCGCAAGCCCTGCAGTAGCTACACCGGCACCGGTTGTCTCACCTGCACCCACACCAGTCGTTACACCAGTAACCCAGGTCGAACCCGTAGCAGTAGTCGAACCGGTTGTAACACCTACAGTCGTTGCATCACCAGTACAGCAAATAGCTGAAGAACCAGCTACTGATGTTAGTAACATAGCAGCAAGTACAGTAGCATCTGCAACAGCTGGTATTACTGACCTTAATAGCCCAATTGTGCAACAAGTACCTTCAGTACAAGCACCTGCCGTACAAGTACCTGAAATGCCAGAAATAGAAAAACAACCTGATGAATTATGGTCAACGCCTGCAACAACACCCGAAACAATGGTCGAACCAGAAGCTGCAGTAACACCAGTTGTTACAGATAGCGCAGAAGTCAGTTCTGCATATGCCGTAGTAAACGAAGCAGCTTCGCAAACACTTGAACAAGAGGAAGCAGCAATAGCAAAGCAAATAGAAAACATCATTGATACAACACCAGCGCCAACTACAGAATCACCTATTACTATTCCTGTAACAACAGAATCTGCCGAAAGTACACCTATAGTGACCGAGCCCGTAACATCACCTTCTACATCAGGAGAAAAAGTGATTCAACCTTTAGTTACACCTGCTGGACCAGATATACACGAACTTGCAGCAAAAGAAGAAGCTTCAGAAAACGGCCATGTATCAGGGTCTGTTATTGAACCTACAAACACACCAACTACAAAACCTGCCGGCGGCATTGACCCTAGTTCATTAGCTCTGTAAAACTTAACTGCATTTTTAAAGCAGTCAAAATAATAACTTTTTAGATAATTACTTTATACTATCGTTATGAGATTAAATAAATGGATTGCTTCGCATAGTTTGCATTCTAGGCGAAAAGCAGATGAACTAATTGCTAGTGGGAGAGTAGCAGTAAACGAAGTTACTGCTATTTTAGGAACAACTGCCGACGACGACAGCATTGTTACTATTGACGGTAAACGAATCGGCACAAAAATGAATAACGACGTTAAGCTAGTTTTGCTTTTAAATAAACCAATCGGTTATGTTTGCAGCCGAAACGGGCAGGGTGCACCAACTGTCTATGGACTGCTACCTCTTAAATATCACCATTTAGATATTGCTGGAAGATTAGACAAAGACAGTTCGGGACTTGTTATATTAACAAACAACGGCGAACTAATGCAGCGACTAACCCATCCATCGTTTAAAAAAGAGAAGGTTTATAATACTACTCTTGATCATGCCTTGTCACAAGCCGACCAAGCAGCAATAGAATCCGGCGTTAAGTTAGAAGACGGAATAAGTGCGTTAAAACTTTCACTTATTAGTGCAGACAAAAAACAATGGCAAGTCACTATGCATGAAGGTCGCAACCGTCAAATAAGACGAACGTTTGCAATACTTGACTATGATGTAATTAATTTAAGCCGACTATCGGTAAGCGAATATACCCTAAATGGTATAGAAGCAGGGAAATACGTAATTAGTAAATAACCATGAACACAGACCCCAGCATACTCAAATCACAGATACAAAATGCCGAATTATTGGCTACTAAGTCTGAATTTTATAATATGTGTGACGATGGCCTAGATGCATGGCAGTCGGCAGTTGAAGTTATAAGAATCAATTCTGACAATGCAAGTACTATAGAAACCGATGCGTTAATTGCGGCCTGCGGGATTGCTTACCGTATTCAACAATATTCTAGACAAAATTTATTAACTGCTAAAAGTATTGCTGTTCAAGATACGATTATTAAAGAATCGTCAGAGATTTTTCCTGATTTAACAAAAAATATAAACGAACATAGTCGAACTTGTGGCGATTATTTGGTCCAAAATCCAACCACAAACGAACAAATAGAGTTTGACAGTAGTTTAATGCGTTTATATATTCCGGCTGACTTAAAATCAAGACTTTCACCTATTTCTGCGTTAGCATTAGAGACTTCAGTACTTTTAGAAATTTGGGGCAGCGGGATAAATTTTAGTAAATATAACCCAAGCAGTTACTGGGAGTAATTTAATCACTCAAAATTCTAAATCACATAGTACATTTATTGTATAAAATGTGCATTTTACAAAAGTGACTACATCTGTTATAATCATTACAACATGAGTAAAAAAGTTCCTATTGTCGCTATTGTCGGGCGTGCCAATGTTGGCAAGTCTAGTCTGTTTAATGCAATCATTGGCAGGAGAGAAGCTATTGTTGCTGACGAAGCAGGAACTACCCGCGACAGCATCAGTGCCCGAGCTACCACTAGTGATGGACATGATTTTTGGTTAGTGGATACTGCCGGAATGAAGGACGCCGAAGATGATTTTGAATTTACTATTCAGGAACAAATCCTACAAGCTGCCGACAGCGCAGACGTAATTTTAGTAGTTGTAGAAGCTCACACAAGCATCAGCGAAGAAGACCGACGCGTTGCTAAAATGGCGCTTAAAAGCCGTAAACCTGTAATTTTGCTTATAAATAAGAGCGACAAGGCTCAAAAGGGCATAGCTGCCCCTTACGAACGTCTTGGTATTAAAAACATGATTCCTACTAGTGCTATTCACAGAAGTGGACTAGAGGTCTTGTACGGCGCGCTAGAAGAGTTAATTCCAACGGCTTCTATTACAGAAGACACAGATCGCATACGAGTAGCCCTACTAGGACGCCCAAACGTAGGTAAAAGTAGTTTATTTAACGCAATCAGCCTAAAGCAACAAGCAATTGTAGCCGACAGGGCAGGAACTACCCGCGATATTAACCGAACAGTAGTTAAATTTCATAACCGCGAAATTGAATTATTAGATACTGCCGGAATTAGACGAAGCGGAAAAATAGAACGCGGTATTGAACATTTTAGTGTTTTACGTAGTTTGTCGGCA
>CALRCT010000067.1 GCA_943354655.1 uncultured Candidatus Saccharimonas sp.
CACAGCCAAAGGCGGGCAAATCTTAATTAGTTTTAAAGACGACACCGACATGGCACGCATCATAAAAACCCTCAGTAACTAACATTTTCCTAAACTCTAAACTTTGAGTCAAATAGTGCAGGTTGGGATAAAAAACGAGCACTAAAATTGAGCCATACTAATGTATGGTAAAATTTTATAACGCAGTTTTACGCCCAAAATGTGCATTTTACACGAAGTTTAATTAAAAACTGCGTGATTGGTTTGTAGGCAAAAACCTAAACTTGGCTGTTCCAACAATGTCTGATTCTTTAATCGGTCCAAATGTTCTTGAATCTAATGAATTATCTCTGTTGTCACCACATACAAATACTTCATCGCTGCCTACGGTCCATTCGCCGTCGATTGCAGTCTTTAAAATAACGCTTCCGTAGGGGCTTTCTTTGTCTGGTTCAAATCCTTCGGGTCGGCTACTACTAAATACTTTTACAACTCCGTCTTTTACAACTACGCGTTCGCCAGGTAGGGCCATAACTCTTTTAATAAGCTGCTTATTGCCAGATTCTCCGGCTATAAATAAATCTTTTTTAATAAAAACTATAATTTCGCCTCTAGCAGGTAAATAATTTTTATGAAGAATTTTTGCCAATGTCCTGGGCGCTTTTACTACAATTAATCTGTCGCCATTTTGCAGTGTAGACGACATACTTGGACCAAATACCTCATAGGACTGAAAAATAAAGCTAGTTATAAGTAATGCCGTAATAGGTGCAGCTACAAGTATAGCCAGGGTAGTAAGTATGCTTTTAAAAACGCTCTCTCTACTTGTTTTGCGTTCTGGCGCCGGTACATTATGTCCGGGTGTTGTTTGTATAGGTTCGTTATCCACTATTAATAGATTACACGAACAACCTAGTACTGTACAACTTTACGAATAGGCACCAAAACAGCTATACTATTGTAATACCAATGGATAATTTTAAAAGCCCCAAACGCACATTCAATAAAAACCATACAGTTGATGGTTTTGTATCTAGTAGGCCACCGTCTGGCAGAAAACCAGTAACAACTAACTTTAGACAACAAACCAACACACCAGTAGAAAATTTTAAAAAACCTAGTGGTTTTACGGCAAATACACAGCCAATATTATCTAATCACGACACAAAAGCTCCTATAGACGACAATTCTTCTAAAAAACTAAGAAAACACGCAAAACCCAAAAAATCAGGACTTAAAAAGCTTTTAACTGTTTTTTCGGTATTAATGTTTATTGCAGTTGTCGGATTTGGTGGTGTTGCAGGCTACGGCTACTTAAAAGCACGACAAGTTTTTAACGGTAGCAGTACAGGAGCAGTAGCCCTAGAAAAAAACGTTGACCCCGTAAAACTAAAGGGCGAAGGCGACGGACGCATAAACATACTACTATTAGGAATTGGCGGCGAAGGTCATAACGGAGCATATTTGTCTGACACTATGATAATCGCAAGTATAGACCCAGTTCAAAACGAAGCAGCATTACTTAGCGTTCCTCGCGACTTATGGGTTAAAAAAGAAAACGGCAGTATTGGCAAAATTAACGAAGTTTTTGCCAACGCAAGGGAACTTTCTTTGTCAAAAAACAAAGATAAAGACCTAGCCACAAAAGCTGGTGCGCTTGCCGCCGAAAAAGTCCTAACTAATGTACTAGGTATTCCAATGAACTATTACCTAGTAGTTGACTTTAACGGCTTCGAAAAAGCCATAGACACAGTTGGCGGCATTCAAATTAACATAACAAAAAACTTAGCTGTATCAGAAACTTTATGGAACGAAGCTAAAGCTCGTTCATTTGTACTAGATGTAAAGCCTGGCGTTCAGCAGTTTAACGGCGAAAAAGCATTATTCTTTGCCCGTTCTCGTCATACCAGCGCCAGAGGTGACTTTGACAGATCAGAACGTCAAAAAGCAGTAATTATAGCCCTAAAAGAAAAAATCCAAAGCGCCGGCACATATTCAAACCCAGTAAAAGTAACTCAGCTATTAAGTACTTTTGGCGACCACGTAAGAACAGACGTAAGTATTAACGAAGTAATGCGCTTATACGAAATTGGCAAAAATATATCACCAGATAAGTTTGCATCTATTGGACTTGCCGATGCAGGTAAAGTAATGGTTGTTGGCGACAACATTAACGGATTGTCTGTTCAGGTGCCAAAAGCCGGAATGTTTGACTATTCAGAAATTCAAAACTTTGTTAGAAACAGCCTAAAAGATGCATTTATTAAAAACGAAAACGCAGCAATAGTGGTACTTAACGGTACCGCCACAGAAGGTTTGGCAAGCAAAAAGGCGTTAGAACTAAAATCATTTGGTTATTCAATATCAAGTACAGGAAACGCACCAAATAAAAACTTCACAAAAACAGTAATTGTGGACATGACCAACGGTGTTAAAAAATATACAAAAAATTATCTAGAAAAAAGATTCGGAGTAGTAGCCACAACCACCGTACCTGACGCAACAATTAATACTACTGGCGCGGACTTTGTTATAATACTAGGTACAGACACGGTCACACCAGTAGCACCCTAAACCACAAGGATATTAATCAATTGAAAATAGGTAAAAATAAGTTGCAATTAATGCAGCGCAACCAAGACCAGGCATTTCAGGCATTTGCAGAAGTGCCTACGCACCGTTCTCGTACAAAAAAAAGCATCGAAAAACTATCTAAAGTAGTCTATAAAATTAAGCCAAAGGGTGGTTTTGCACATGCCGTTCACGTTGTACTGACTGTTGCACTGCCACTAGTTTTGTATGTGTTAATTAGGTTAGATTTTGCGCAACTTGCAGCAATTTTGATACTTTTAAGTAAATGGCGAATGTTTTCTGTCAAATCCAGACATTGGCCAGCAAATATACGTGCAAATGCAGTCGATATTATAGTTGGGTTATCTGTTGTGTTGTTTATGAACAAAACAGGCAGTCAGGGTATGCAATTTATTTGGGTACTACTTTATTCAATCTGGTTAATCTTAATAAAACCAAAATCAGACGTTCTTTGGGTTTCGGCACAAGCAATGATAGGCCAGGCAATGGGATTAATGGCATTATTTGCAGTTTTTGGTAACGCTTCAAGCACAGTTTTAGTTTTGGTGTCTACCTTGGTTTGTTATTTTGCTGCCAGACACTTCTTTTCGGCATTCGACGAATCATTAGGACGTACAACAGCCTATGTTTGGGCTTACTTTGCGTCTAGCGTAGTTTGGTTATTATCGCACTGGCTTATATATTACGGAGTTATTGCACAGCCTGTATTAATCATTAGTGTTGTAGGCTATGCGCTTGCAGGGTTATATTATTTGCGTCACACCGACAAGCTAAGCGTAAACGTACAGCGTCAGTTTGTGGTGGTACTTTCAGCGATATTAATAATTTTGATTGTGTTTTCTGATTGGGGCGACAAAACAATTTAATTAATTCAGCATTTACTCAGTATTAAATAGGTATTATTTATAAAATAAGAGGGTTAATATGGCAGGAAAAAAATCTACTTTAAAAAAATTATCAGAAACTAAAAAGATAATTCATGATGAAGCAATAAAGTTAAAACCAAATGTAGCAATGTTTCCGATTTTATTGGCGGTAATTGCAGGCTTTGCAGGTGGTTATTACGCACCAGAGCGCACAACACATACAGACAGCACGACTGTTCAAAAACAAGTTATTAGTAGCGAAAGC
>CALRCT010000068.1 GCA_943354655.1 uncultured Candidatus Saccharimonas sp.
AAGAAAAAGTAGCTGCAGTTAATCTGTTCAACCCAGCAAACATACCGCCAACAATCGTTGCACCGCTACGTGACACACCTGGTATTAATGACACGACTTGTGCCAATCCAACACCTAGCGCTTGTTTTGGCGTAATTTCGTCTAGTTCTAGTTTTGTCGTATGGCTAGTCGTTGCAAACTTTTTTTCTGCCATTAAAAGTATTACACCTCCAATTATCAAAGCAACTGCAACTGTAGAAGGCACCGAATATTTTTCCATAGTTTTGTCTAATGCTAACCCAGCTAACCCGGCTGGAATGGTAGCAATTACTAAGTTTATCCAAAATTTTTGAGCGCTTTTGCTACCTTCAAAAAACTGAGTGATTCTTTTCCACAAATCTACTCTGTAATACCAAGCAATTGCGCCAACTGCACCTATTTGTATAACTACAGTAAACGTTTGTGCAGCATCTTGATACCCCAACACATTTTTGGCTACTATAATGTGCCCGGTGCTACTAATAGGCAAAAATTCTGTTAAGCCTTCTACTATTCCCAAAATAATTGCATGTATAATTGCTGTCATTTAAAACCATTTATTCTTTTTAAAGAAGTACGTTACTAATGCTATAAGTGTACCCGTTATGCCAAGTATTATCCAAAATGCGTTTGGGTTGTGACCAGCCGGAAGAGCAATGTTCATACTGTAAATGCCGGTTATTAAAGTAAAAATACCCATTAAAATTGTAATACTCGTCATAAGTTTAAAAACTTTATTAAGATTATTGGCGGTAATAGTACTGTATGCTTCGCGGATGTTTTTAATCGTCTTTAATTGACTGCTCGCCAAACTTATAAGCTCATGACTGCCTAGTTCAAGATCTTCCATCAGGTCTTTGTCTGCTTCGTGTAACTTAATATACTTACCCGTCAACAAATGGTTTAACTGAGAATTCATAGGTTCCAAAGCAGACAAAAAGTCGTTCAAATCTTCTTCCATGTCGATAAAGCTAATAAAGTCTTTATTATCAATCTGTTCTTTATTAAGCAATGATCTTACCGACCACATACGTTTAGCGACGCTATTTATACGAAACTTATAGCCCAGATTAATTTCGTTTAGTACTTGTAGCAAAATTTGCTCACGCCTAATGGTTGTTACATCCTCTTTTTTGAATAGATTTTGAAGTGCCAAAAAATGAACATGCGTAACTACATAAACCATATCTATCCCAAAAATAATTAACACCGGGCTTGTAGTTTGTTTTTCGGATTCGGGCAGTACAAAACGTGTATAAATATACGTTCTACCTTCCCAGCTATCAATACGTGGAGCTTCGTTAGGGTCTAGTCCGTCATTTAATAGGTCAATATCTAGTCCGTGATTTTTTTCTAATTCTTCTAGTTCTTTAATGTTTGGATTTTCGACATAAACTAAACTACCAGCTTTTGGTTTTGCAAGTTCGGTAACTTTTGATGTTTTGTTGTTGTAATAAATCTTAATCACTTAATCAATAATAACCTACTTTTAGGTGTGTATACTATTAACATGAACTACTTTTTGGCAAAAACAGACCCAGATACATACTCGCTTGATGATTTTATTAAAGAAGGGGAAACTATTTGGGACGGAGTACATAATAATGCAGCAATATTATTTATCCAAAAAATGCTACCCGGCGATTTGGTTTATATTTATGAATCATTAAGTACTAAGGCAATTGTTGGACTCGCTCAAGTTACGGGTGAACCTTTTTTAAATACTGCCGATCCACGTCGTAGTTGGGCCGTAAAAATTAAGTTTTTATCTGGCTACGTAAAACCACTAACACTAGCTCAAATGAAAGCCATTCCAGGACTAGCTGACTTTAACCTTATTCGTCAAAGCCGTTTAAGTGTTATGCCCGTAGAACCAAAACATCAAAAAATAATAAAAGCTTTACTAGGATAACCATGCCCCACTATCGTAGTCACAAAAATCAAAAGCTATACGCTACTCATACAAAAAAAGCTAAATCGTTAGGTGCTTGCAACTTTTGTTCACCAGACTTAGGCAAGGACCAGGTTGTTTCTGTACATAAACAC
The DNA here is from genome assembly GCA_943354655.1 of uncultured Candidatus Saccharimonas sp. GTDB lineage: Bacteria > Patescibacteriota > Saccharimonadia > Saccharimonadales > SZUA-47 > RFTN01. The sequence goes on from CALRCT010000068.1 coordinate 2,065, forward strand.
TTTAGGATTATTCGTAATATATTCCCGTATAATAAGTGGGATTCCCGTGTTGTTACAGACCACGTCATGCTTGTTCCAATAGTTCATACCGAGGATTTATCGGCATTAGGTGACGATGCGTCTATAGAATTTGTAAAAATAATATCTAGCTACGAACTAAATGGCTACAATATTTATGCCCGTTCGCCTAAATCAGGCATGAAATCAGTACCGCACCAACATACTCATTTGATTAAAAATGACGGCAAACAATACAATGCAGTTATTCACCTAGAAAAACCATACGTAAGTATTACATTCTAATTACTGCTAGGCTTTTTTGCGTTTGAACTTTCCAATCATAACGTTCTGCGTATTCGTTTACTGCTTTAGCTACGCCAGGTAGTGCAAGGTTTTGATAATCGTCTACCAAAATAACTCCGCCTTTAGCTATTAATGGAACGACAAGCTTTAAACTATCTACTATAGATTCGTAAAAATCTCCGTCCAAAAAGGCAAAACAAACTTGGTCCGGTAAGTCGCTTGGGTCTAGTTCGTAAAACCATGCTCTTTTAATTTCAGGTATTTTAAGTCCGGCTTTAACAAAGTTTTTTGCTAACCTTGCTTTACTTGCTTTTAATTCGCCTCCCTTAAATGCCACGCCCGCAGCCGAATCGTCTTCGCTGGTTTTTTCTGGTAGTCCTTCAAAACTGTCATACAGCCAAAGTTTTTTATCGGATTTTAAGTCATTTAATAATCTGGTAAAAAATAAAGCGCTAGTTCCTTCGTAGCAACCTAGTTCTACAAGGTCACCCTGCACTTGGTTAGTAACTACGTTTTTTAGTTCACTAAGTAATACAAATAGCTCGTCTGCCCTGATTTGTTTGCTAATAAGTTGGTGTTTGCCAATAAGTTTTTTTATATCCATATATATTACTAAGTATAGGTGGTTGACCGAAGTAGCACAAACACCTATAATCAACACTTGAAACTTGCACTTGTGTAGGTGGATATTCCGGGATAGCTCAGCGGTAGAGCAAGAAGCTGTTAACTTCGAGGTCGCTGGTTCGAATCCAGTTCCCGGAGCCAAAATTAAATACCCCACCTTGCGTGGGGTTTTTAATTTTGCTACCAGCAAGCTGGTTTTGAACCAGCGACCCGCCAACTTGTTGGCGGTAGGTCGCGCCGTTCGATAATTGGCACGATTAGTGACAGTTATATGCAGAAGCCAAGAAAGACAAATCCTATTAAAATTAAAGTCTTTCCTGGCCTGAAGCTATAATCCAGTTCCCGGAGCCAAGCTGGAATAGATAAAGTCAGAACTGTGAAAATGGTTCTGACTTTTTGTATACACATACTGGAATCGAAACAAGCAAACTTATTAAGCAAGAGTTTTGGTTATAGTAGATTAAGTTTAGCAGCAATAAAATTCGCCGATTCTTCGGGGCTTAACTCTGAAGTATTGATTACAAACGAGTCTACAAAAGGCATTGAATAAATACTTAGATCTTCAGTGATTCGAGTCATCTCTTCTGGGTCTATTAATTTCTTATAAAGTTTTCTTGAGTCATTACTTACACGCTTTATCAAATCTTCTCTGCTAGCTTTTAGTTCAATAAATACAACGTCACCACCATTATTTTTGATGG
>CALRCT010000069.1 GCA_943354655.1 uncultured Candidatus Saccharimonas sp.
CCATTTAATGAATCCGTTTTTAGCGACAGACGCAGAAGCGCCCAGAAATTTTATGCCCTATATGGGAACTTTTCACAGTATTTGTGTAAGACTTTTGCGTCAAGATGGTGAACATATTGGTATTCCAAAAACTTTTGTTATTTTTGACGAATCAGACAGGCAAGTGGCTGTTAAACAAGCCATGAAACAGTTAATGCTAGACGAAAAAAGTTTTCCTCCTAAAAGTATCAGTAGTTTAATTAGTAGCGCTAAAAACGAGATGATAGATCATCAAAATTATGCAAATCGTTCAAATAGTCCTGCATCAAAAACTGCAGCCCAAGTTTATCCTTTGTACGAACGCGCATTAAAAGACGCCAGCGCGCTAGATTTTGATGATTTAATTAGCAAAACAGTTACGCTACTAAAAACGGTTCCCGAAATTCGTAAAAAATGGCAACAACAATTTAGTTATGTAATGATAGACGAATATCAGGATACCAATACTGCGCAGTATAACTTGGTAAAACTTTTGGTAAACGAAAAACAAAATTTGGCCGTAGTGGGTGACGATTGGCAGTCTATATATTCTTGGCGTGGTGCTGATTTTAAAAACATTTTAAAGTTCGAAAAAGACTATAAAAACACTACGATTATTAAGTTAGAACAAAATTACCGAAGCACAAAAGCCATTTTAGATGCTGCGCATGCCGTAATTACTAAAAACAAAGCTCGTAGTGACAAAAAATTATGGACTTCTGCGGGCGAAGGTTTGCCTGTGCAAATAGTTCCTGTTGCAAGCGAACGTGCAGAAGGCGAAATGATAGTTAGAAGAATCCGTGTGGGAACAGATATGGGACTTCGCAGGTTTCGTGATTATGCCGTTTTGTATCGTACAAATGCTCAAAGTCGAAGCATAGAAGAAATGCTATTACATTACGGAATACCTTACAAAATAGTTGGCGGACAAAGATTTTATGACCGTAAAGAAATTAAAGATATGTTAGCGTACATTAGGTTAATTTATCAACCAACCGACAGAGTTAGTTTTGAACGTATAGTTAATGTACCTACGCGTGGAGTCGGTGGAACTAGCTTGGCTAAGTTTTATGCTTGGCAGATTTCTAATGGTTTGTCGCTTTATAATGCACTAGTTAGTGTTAGTGAATGTACCAATTTAACTTCAAAAGCTAAATTAGGGTTTAGCGAAATCGCAGACATTATTACAAGCTACCAAGAAAACCTAATGAATATTAGCGTGTCTGGTCTGATTGATTCTATTACAAGGCGAATAGATTACATGGCGTATTTAAACGACGGAACACCACAAGGCGAAGCACGCAAAGAAAACGTGCGTGAACTTTTAAGCGTTGCCAATGAATATCAAGAACTTGGTCTAGAAGGATTTTTAGAAGAAGTAGCGTTAATGAGCGATCTAGATTCTGTAGATGCAGGAAGTAACGTAGTTACACTTATGACGCTACATGCTGCTAAGGGGCTGGAATTTCCGGTGGTATTTATGAGTGGCCTAGAAGAAACAGTTTTGCCACACAGTAGGGCATTATACGATCAGTCAGAAATGGAAGAAGAACGACGATTATGCTATGTAGGAATGACGCGCGCCCGCGAAGAATTATATATGATGTATGCTGGTAGCAGAATGCTGTACGGCGGAAGCCAACACAATCCACCTAGCAGATTTTTGAGTGAAATAGGTGGTGATTTAGTTAAGCAATCGTCCTATATGAGTTCTACTAATTTAGATGGCTGGGCTCAAAAAGTATCTGAACCAGAATATAACGACGAACCACGATACGTACCAGAATTGTCAGAAGGTGACGGCGTAAAACATCAAATTTTTGGAGTAGGAACAGTAATAGAACTAGACGGCGAAACTGCTACGATTTATTTTAAGGGCAAAGGAAACAAAAAATTAAATGTTAATTTTGCACCGTTAGAAAAGTTATGAAAAACTTAGTATTCAAAATTTTATTTTGGATACTATGGCCGTTAATATTTTTGTATGCACCTGTAAATAAAAGAGCCAGAGTTTTAGTAATTAATGGCAACGAATTTTTGGCAGTAAAATCGTATTTTGGTAACAATAATTGGCAATTACCGGGTGGTGGAATTAAGTTTAAAGAAAGCGCAAAAGACGCGGCGTCACGGGAACTACAAGAAGAACTGTCGCTAACGCTAAATAAACTAGACAACTTAGTTTTAGACAAAAATTATTGGGAATGTGGATTATTTATGCGGTATTCGATTTTTGTATGTGTTTTACCAGAACGACCATTAGTAATTAAAAACTCAGAAATCTACAAAACATCATGGATTAATTTGGACAGCGATATTAATTTGTCGTTGCACGTAAAAACCGCAATTACAGCATATAACAAGGGTAATCTGTTAAAATAATAATACATACCAAGTGAGGTATTGTAATATGACAGCTAGGCAAGTAAAAAAGGGCATTTTAGACGATGTGTTTACCGAAAAAATTAAGGAACACTTTTTTTCGAGGCATCCGTTTATTTTACCCGTAGTTTCATTTGTATCACTTTTTATTATTGGATTAGTATTTTTTGTGTCTTTTGGTGGACAAACTGTTGGTGCCGCAGACAAACATGTTGTTAAGCTATTTTACGATGGTAAAAATCAAACAGTACCAACGCGCGCAAAAACCGTAGAAGAGCTATTAAACAGGCTGTCTATAGTTGTAGGGCCTAAGGATATAGTAGAACCAGCACTAGAGTCTCCTATTGTAGAAGATAATCTTGCTATTAACGTTTACAGGGCGCGTGCAGTAGAAGTTGTAGATGGTAATAATAAGGTTATTATTCAGACTGCTACAAAAAGTCCGCGTTTAGTAGCAAAAGAAGTAGGTATAAATTTAAACAAAGAAGATAACGTAGTTTTTGTTCGTCCAAGCAACGATATTAAGGGCCCGTTTATTGCAGAAAAACTAGTAATAGAAAGATCTGTACCAATCCAGGTAAGTATGTATGGAGTTTTGGGTAATTACAGAACTTTGGCGCGCACAATCGGCGGATTTTTAGAAGAAAAAAATATTCTTTTAAAACAGGGCGAATCGACTCAGCCAGCAGATATGGAATCATTAATATCGCCCAATATGTTGTTGTCTATTAATTTAATAGGTAAACAAGTCATATCATTTAACGAAGAGATTCCTTTTGTAATCCAAAAAGTAAATAACCCAAAAATACAGGCAGGCAAAGAAACGATTATTCAAGAGGGAATAAAAGGTAAACGAGCAGTGCTGTACGAAGTAGAACTTAACGATGCAGGTGCAGAAGTTTCTAGGCGTTCATTACAAACAGTCGTATTACAAGAACCTGTAACGCAAATAATAGAAAAAGGCACATTGTCGGCTGCGACATATTCTGTAAGTTCTGACAAAGCCTCTATTATGGCAGCGGCGGGTATAGATGCATCACAATTTGCTAGTGTTGATTATATTATTGCTCACGAATCAAATTGGAGACCAGGGGCAGTAAATTCGATTGGTTGTATTGGACTTGGACAGCGATGTCCAATTGGCGGCAACAATGCTTTAGTTGCAGCTTGTCCGTCGTGGCAGACTGATCCAGTTTGTCAGTTAAGACATTTTAGCGCATACGCAAATGGACGATACGGAAGTTGGAATGCGGCATACCAGGTTTGGGTTGTACAGCGTTGGTGGTAGTTTTA
>CALRCT010000070.1 GCA_943354655.1 uncultured Candidatus Saccharimonas sp.
TAACTATTGCTGGCATGTCAATTATGGATATTTGTGAATTGCCAGTAGATGAAGCAGTAGTTTTGTTTGGAACATTAAAATTATCTGCAAAAGAACAAGACATCGCAAGGCAGGTATTTAAAGAAATAACTGCCAGATTACAGTTTATGCTTCAGGTTGGACTTGGCTATTTAACACTTGCCCGTAGTGCTGTCAGCTTAAGTGGTGGAGAAGCTCAGCGTATACGACTTGCTACACAAATTGGTAGCGGACTTCAGGGCGTTATGTATGTATTAGACGAACCATCTATTGGACTGCATCAACGCGACAATGAACGTTTAATTAAAACTCTAAAACATCTTAAAGAACTAGGAAATACAGTTATTGTAGTCGAACACGACGAAGACACCATAAGAAGCGCAGATTATTTGGTAGATATTGGTCCTGGAGCTGGTATTCATGGTGGTAATGTAATTGCTGCAGGAACACCATCAGAAGTTTCTGCCATTAGCGCAAGCATAACTGGACAATACTTGAGTGGTAAAAAATCGATTGCAGTACCTAAAAAAAGACGAAGCGGAAACGGAAAAAGCATTGGTATTAGGGGAGCTCGTGAACATAACTTAAAAAATATTGATGTAGATATTCCATTAGGAAAAATGGTAGTAGTTAGTGGCGTTTCTGGATCGGGCAAAAGTACTTTAATTAATGATATTTTGGCAAAAGAACTACAGGCTCGTTTACATCACGCGCATGAACCAGGTGGAAAACACGACACAATAGAAGGTATAGAACATTTAGACAAAGCTATAATTATTGACCAATCGCCAATTGGACGTACTCCAAGAAGTAATCCAGCTACATATGTCGGCTTGTTTACTCCTATTCGTGAACTTTTTGCTGCCACTAACGAAGCAAAAATTCGTGGTTATAAGGCTGGTAGATTTAGTTTTAACGTACGTGGCGGACGATGTGAAAATTGTCAGGGTGACGGAATGATTAAAATAGAAATGCACTTTTTGCCAGACGTTTATGTTGTTTGTGAAGTTTGTAATGGCATGCGATACAACCGCGAAGCATTAGAAATTATGTTTAAAGGTAAAACAATTGCAGATATTCTTAAATTAACCATAGAACAAGCCTGGGAATTTTTTAGCAATCAGCCAGCTATTGCACACAAACTAGAAACATTGGTTCAGGTAGGGCTTGGATATATGACTTTAGGTCAGTCGGCTACAACATTAAGTGGCGGCGAAGCACAACGTGTAAAACTAGCAACGGAACTTAGTAGACGAGCAACAGGAAGAACGCTGTACATACTAGACGAACCAACAACCGGACTTCATATAGATGACGTTAAAAGACTGCTAGAAGTACTGCATGCGCTGGTAGACACAGGAAACAGTATGGTTATAATAGAACACAACTTGGACGTAATTAAATCAGCAGATTATGTCATAGACATGGGTCCAGAAGGCGGTGGCGGTGGCGGACAAGTAATTGCAGTTGGTACGCCAGAACAAATTGCTAATAACAAATCAAGCTTTACCGGTCAGCATCTAAAGACTATGCTTAGTAACTAAAATTTATTTGTTTTAATTATTTTTTAAATTTATTTTTAAAATAGTTAATAAGGTTTGATCTAGATCTTGGGTCACTTAATATATGCAAAATAGGTGGTCCAAATGTGAATATTGTTGCTAAACCTACGGCAGGTAATAAATATTTGTCTATGTTAGGAATTCTACTACCTAAAATGTAGCCAAGCATTGTTACACCAACCCCCCATAAACAAGCTCCTAGTATGTTGTAGTACATAAATTTTTTACGATTCATTTCTGCGACACCTGCGATTACAGGTACAAATGTTCGTATAATAGGAACGAATCTTGCTAACGTTATAGTTTTACCACCGTGTTTTTCATAAAATTCCTGGGCTTTAACTATATATTCAGCCCTAAACAAAACTCCATCTTTTTTATTAAATATACGGTGACCGGTTTTTTTACCTATCATGTAACCTACGTTGTCGCCAATTGCTGCCGCTAATACCGTAGCGATTAACAATAACCAAATACTTAATTTACCTTGACTAGCAAAAAAACCAGCTGTAAAAAGTAAAGTGTCGCCTGGTAAAAAAAATCCAATAAGTAATCCTGATTCAGCAAAAACTATTGCTGCAACCAACAAAACACCTCCACTTTGTAATAATTGCTCTACATTTATCAACATATATTACTCTTATGGTAGCACCCAAGGCCCCTCATTTGCTATACTGTTATTAAAAGAGGAGAATTATGAGCGGAAACGCAATTTTATTACAGGCAGAAGAACGTACCGTTAGCGGTAAAAAGGTTGGTTCATTAAGACGCTCAGGTAAAGTACCTGCAGTCGTTTACGAAAAAGGTATCGACTCTGACATGGTGTCAGTAGACTATATTTCTTTAGTTAAAGTTTGGAACAAAGCTGGTAAGCACCACACAGTTTCATTAAAATATGGAAACAAAGAACGACTTACAGTTATAAAAGATGTCACATTTGATCCAGTAAAAGGATTGTTGTCACATGTTGCTTTTCATGCTGTTAAACAAAACGAAAACATCGAAGCTGAAGTGCCAGTTTTGTTAGAAGGTTTAGCACCAGCATCTGTTGCTGGATTTATCGTTAGAACTAATTTAGATCACATTATTGTTAAAGGATTCCCTGGTAATATTCCAGATTCAATAGCAATTGACGTAACTAACTTAGCTACTCAAGACGATGTAATTCGTGCAGCTCAGGTAGTTTTACCTAAAAATACTACACTAGCGATTGATCCTGATACGATCATTGTTAGCGTTGTAGTACCAAGAGCAGAAGTAGAAAAAGTAGAAGAAGAAATCGCTGCTGCAGAAGTGCCTAGTGCGCACGGATCAGAAAAAACAGCATAGTTAATATATAACTATTAAAAAAGCATCCGTAACTGGATGCTTTTTTAATATATTTAAATTATTAATCTTGCAGGAATCCTCCTGATTGATGTGCCCATAATTTTGAATATAATCCCTTTTTGTTTTTTATAAGTTCTGCGTGCGAACCTTCTTCTACTATTTTTCCATCATCTAGCACAATAATTCTGTCCATTTTTTGAATTGTACTTAATCTGTGGGCAATAACAATAGCAGTTTTATTTTGCATAAGTTTCCATAGCGCATCTTGTATAAGTGCCTCAGATTCGCTGTCTAGGGCGCTTGTAGCTTCGTCTAACAACAGAATAGGCGCATTCTTAATAAGTGACCTAGCAATGGCTATTCGTTGTTTTTGACCGCCAGAAAGCTTAACGCCGCGTTCTCCTACTAAAGTGTCGTATCCGTCAGAAAGTTTCATAATAAAATCATGAGCATGAGCTTTTTTTGCAGCTGCTTCTACTAGTTCTTTACTAGCAAAATTATTACCGTACGCAATATTTTCGGATATAGAACGATGGAATAAAAGTGGTTCTTGTGGAACGTAAGTTATAGATCTTCTTAGATCTGATTGAGTTATTTTTGTAATATCTTGGTCGTCTATAGCAATAGTTCCGTCCTGAATATCCATAAATCTAAGTAGTAATTTTGTTATTGTTGTTTTTCCGCCACCGCTAGGGCCAACCAAACCTACGTGTTCGCCTTTTTTAATGTTAAAAGATACATTATCAAATA
>CALRCT010000071.1 GCA_943354655.1 uncultured Candidatus Saccharimonas sp.
CCACTAGGGCCAACCAAACCTACGTGTTCGCCTTTTTTAATGTTAAAAGATACGTTATCAAATAAAATATCTGATTTACTACGATCCGGATACCAAAATGTTACATCTTTAAAACTAATCGATCCGTCTTTAGCTCTAAATTTAACTGGATTTATTGGGTCTGCGATTTCAGGAGTTATTTGTAAAATTTCTGCCATATCGCCCGCGTCTCCAAAGACTCTAGTAAATTGACGAAAAGTATTGTTTAAATCCCAAAGTCTTCGCAAAATTGCAGTCGTAAAAGTTAGGGCAAGATATATTGTACCTACTTGTAGTTTACCGTTTACTGCAAGTAGCACCGACACAATAATTACCGATATATTTATGCTTCTTTGCAGCGCACCACTAACAAGTTCTTGGGACATATTAATTTTCATTGTGTCCATTGAACGTTCGTGTACTTCGTGGCTTCGTTCTTCCATTCGCTTTTCTTCAAAGCGTTCATTAGCAAATGACTTAATTGCCATAATATTGCTAATACCGTCGGCTAATTGACCGGTTCGCCTAGTTTCGGCACTTGCCCATCTTTTGTTATAAGGAATTTGTTTTTTACGAAAATTCCAAACAACAGGAATATACACTGCTGTTATTACAAGCATAGCAATTACTACCGACGGCGCTTTTGGAGCTAATATTACTGATGTAGATATAAAAGCGATAATTAATTTAAATATGTTCCAAGTTAGGGGGTCTGTTAAGCGTTCAAATGAACCTACAAATTTATTAGTTTGACTTACTAAAGATCCCGCAAATCGTTCTGAATAAAATCGGTAACTCATGTCAGTTAGATGTTTATAAACAGTCAAAGACAAATCTCTCATTATTGCGTCTTGTGTTCTCCAGAATAATCTAACAACAACATTCCACAACAAATGACCAGTAAGTTCAAGGGCTGTTATAAGCAACAATAAAGGCCAGATCTTACTTAAGGCTAAATCTTGAGTATTATTTTGAGCTAATTTTGTTAAAATACCGCTAACTATAATTGGAGCCGCTACATCTTCTGCCAATTGAGCAATAACCATAAGTGGGTAAATGGTTAATAGTTTAGATTTGTATTTTTTGGCGTGGTTCCAATAAATTTTTAATGTAAATTGCGTTGTCGTCATGGCCTCTCCAAATTCTATTTTGGCCGTCACTTAATATAAGTTTTATGTTTTTGTTTTAACGCTCTTTTTTGCCGCCTCGGTTATTTTTTAAATGCTATCTGTTATTGTATCTGTTATTATGTATATATGCAAAAAATAATTTTGTTTTATAAGTTTGTACCAATCGCAGATCCCGAATCTGTTATGTTTTGGCAAAGAGCGCTTTGTGAAAAGCTGCAGCTTAAAGGCAGGATCATTATTAGTCCACACGGCATAAACGCTACACTTGGTGGTGATTTGATGAATCTAAAATACTATACACGCGACATGAAGGCTCATGGTTTATTTGGGGGAATTACTTACAAATGGAGTAACGGCGGAATTGCAGATTTTCCTAAATTAAGCGTTAAAGTAAAACCAGAAATAGTAGCTTTTGATGCCGCCGATGAAATTATTGTTGGAATAAATGGTATCCAAAACGGCGGAAAACACTTAAAGCCAGAAGCAGTGCATAAGCTAGTAGCCGAACATGGTGACGATGTTATTTTTTATGATGGCAGAAACATGTACGAAGCTCAAATTGGTAAGTTTAAAAATGCAATTATCCCAGAAGTAACAACAAGTCGCGATTTTAAAAAAGATTTAGATCAGGGAGAAATTGCCAAGCACAAAGATAAGCAGATCGTAACCTATTGTACGGGTGGTATTCGTTGCGAAATATTAAGTGCAATGATGATAAAACGCGGATATAAAAATGTTTACCAAATGGATGGCGGAATTGTTAAATACGGCGAAAAATTTGCAGATGAAGGCTTGTGGGAAGGTAAATTATTCGTATTCGACGATCGTATGAAAATGGGCTTTAGCGACAAAGCAGAAGACATAGCAAACTGCGAAAAATGCGGAGTCAAAACTAGTCATCAAATTAACAGTACGAATATCCGACGAAAACTTCATGTTGTCTGTGAAGACTGCGCAAAAGTAAAAGTAAAAGTTGCAAGTGAATAATGTTCTTAAAGACAAACTAAGCACTTTACCTAAAACCCCCGGAGTATATTTTCATAAAAATAGCGAAGGTAAAATAATTTATATAGGTAAGGCTGCAATACTGCGCAATCGCGTACGTCAGTATTTTCAGAGTAGTCGTTATAAAGATCCTAAAACAGATGCACTAGTTGCAGAAATAGCAGACGTCGAATGGATAGAAGTAGAGTCAGAAATTGACGCGCTATTTTTAGAAGCCGAGTTGGTGCGTCGATACATGCCTCAGTACAACATAATGCTACGCGACGATAAAAGTTTGCAGTATGTAAGAATAGATCATAAAAGTGATTATCCTACAGTTACGCTTACAAGACGTCCATTAGATGATAAAGCAGAATATTACGGACCTTATATTAATGGTTGGGCAGTAAAACGAGCATTAAAGTATTTAAGGCGAATTTTTCCGTATGCAATCAAAAAACAAGAAGGTACATTGGGCAGTACTTTGTACCAGCAAATTGGACTAGATCCAGGAGTAGAAAGCGGAAAAACTTCATTAAAAGAATATCGTTCTAATTTAGCTAAGCTGGGTCAATATTTAACTGGCCAACGCGTTGCACTGGTTAACCAGATAGAAAAAGATATGAAAATTGCCGCAAAAAACCAAGAATTTGAACAAGCAACAAAGTTAAGAAATCAGATGTTTGCAATTAAAGAACTTGGAAAACAAATAATATTTTCTGATCATGAATTTTTAGACATAAGCAAAGACAGGGCACTAGCTGGACTTACCGAACTGCTAGGACTAAATAGCGCACTTCACAGGATTGAAGGGTTCGATATTAGCCATATGAGCGGTAGCGATGTGGTTGCTAGTATGGTGGTTTTTACAAACGGCATACCAGATAAAACTTCATACAGAAAATTTAAACTTAAAGTACAGCAAAATAACGACTTCGCAAGTATGTCAGAAGTTATTACAAGAAGATTAAGCGAAAAAAATCGAAAAGGTTGGGGCGTGCCAAATCTATTTTTAATAGACGGTGGCAAAGGTCAATTGGGAGCAGCTTTATCGGTCCTAGAAAACGCCGGGCTTAATTCTATACCTATGATTGGTTTAGCAAAGCAAGAAGAAGAAATAGTAATAAGTTTAGATTCAGAACTAGCTATAAATAAAAATAATATTATTGAACAGTCTAAAAAACTTAAAGCAATTGTTAGGGAATCAGATAACTACTTATTAATCGAACTACCAAAAGACAGTGACATCGTTAAATTGCTTCAAAGGATACGTGATGAATCTCATAGATTTGCAGTCAGTTATCATACGGTTCTAAAACGCGGTCGCCAAACATCTAGCTGGTTAGAAGAAGTACCGAGCATAGGACCATTAACTAAGAAAAAATTAATTAAAACTTTTGGAAGTAGTAGGGGAGTATTACAAGCTACAGACGAAGAATTAATTAATTTAATAGGTGTTAAAAAAACC
>CALRCT010000072.1 GCA_943354655.1 uncultured Candidatus Saccharimonas sp.
TAACGTTGCGCGTCTTGCACCAAGTTCCATTTGAACTGCGCCAACATGTTCTGCTGGTACTTCGATGATAACTTCTTCTAAAGGTTCCATTGTTTTGCCGTTTTCTTCGTGCGTGACAACCTGAGGACGTCCTACTTCAAATTCGTAACCTTCACGGCGCATATATTCGATTAGAACGCTAAGATGTAGTTCGCCGCGTCCACTAACAGTAAAACCAATACCGTCTTCTTGCACACGTAAACCTACGTTTGTTTCTAGTTCTTTGTCTAGTCGTTCTTTGATTTGACGACTTGTGCTAAATTCACCTTCTAGACCTTTGAATGGGCTAGTGTTTGGGCCTAGATATATACGTAAAGTTGGTGCTTCTACTTCGATAACTGGCAATGCTTCTGGAGAAATTGCATCTGCAATAGTTTCGCCGATTTGAACATCTGATATACCTGTTAATTGAACAATATCACCAGCAACCCCGACACCTACTTCGAATCTGCTAATACCACGGCTCATATATACGTTGTCGACTTTAGCTTTAAGCATTGTTCCGTCTTTTTTACAAAGAACTACTTGGTCGCCTGATTTAACTTGTCCACGACTAATACGACCAATGGCATACTTGCCCTTAAATGTATCCCAGGCTAATGCGTTAATAAGCATTTGGAATGGCTTGTCTAGTTCGGTTACTGGCGCAGGAATATGTGTCATGATTGCGTTAAATATTGGTTCTAGATCGGCTTCGGCTTCAAAATCTGTTGGCATAGAGTCCCATGATTTACCTTCACGACCGATTGCGTAATATACAGGGTAATGAAGTTGTTCTTCGTGTACTGCTAGTTCTAAGAACAAATCGTCTAGTTCGTTTAAGACTTCGTCGATTCGTCTTGCCTGTTTGTCGATTTTGTTAATAACAACAATCGGTTTTAGGTTTAATGCTAATGCTTTACTAAGTACAAACTTAGTTTGAGGCATAGGGCCTTCTTGGGCGTCTACAATTAGCAAACAACCGTCGGCCATATTTAGTGTTCGTTCTACTTCGCCACTAAAGTCAGCGTGTCCAGGTGTATCGATAATGTTAATACGGTAATCATTGTGTTGTACTGAAGTAATTTTGGCGGTAATTGTAATGCCACGTTCACGCTCTTGCGCGCCGCTGTCCATAATTAAGTCCTGAGACATTTCTGCTTGGTTGTCTCTGAAAGTATTAGACTGCTTTAAAAGTCCGTCTACTAGTGTTGTTTTGCCGTGGTCGACGTGCGCAATAATTGCCACGTTTCTAATTTTTTGTGGGTCCATAGTTATAATAAATTCCTTTAAAACATATTGTAGCAGAAATAGGTCAAAATTACCACAGTGATTATGCTCACTAATAACAGATATATAACGGTTGTGCTTTATTGGTTAAAATACTATAATTTAATTAACAGAAACTAAGGGGTATAACGTTGAAAGTATTGATGTTAGGGTGGGAACTTCCTCCTTATAATAGTGGCGGTCTAGGTGTAGCATGTTTTAACATGTGTAAAGCGCTAGCTAGCCGCGGCGCTGACATCAATTTTATAGTTCCCTACACTGCCGATCATTCCCATATTGATTTTATGAAAGTTACATCGGCTGTACCGGCTGATTCTACGCAAGTAATGAGCGCAGGTATGGCATACGAAAGTTTTAAATTTACAGACAAAGACGGCAAAACCGAATATGTTAGTTTAGCCGATTACCACAAGGTTTATGAAAAAGCTATTGATAATATTGCTACAGCAGAAGAATATGACGTTATACATGCGCATGATTGGTTGACGATTAGAGCCGGAATAAGAGCCAAACAAATAACTGGCTTACCACTAATAGTCCAAATACATGCTACCGAATATGACAGGTCTGGCGGAAAAAGCGGTAATTCGCTTGTGTCCGAAATCGAATACTTAGGAATGATGTTAGCTGACAAAATAATTGCGGTGTCTGAGTTAACAAAAGACGTAATTATAGAGCAGTATAATATTCCTGCCGACAAAATAGATGTAATACATAATAGTTTTGATGTAGATATATACGATTCTGTTGTTGGCGAAAATTCTTTTAAGTACTTAAAGGTTATGCGTGAATCTGGCTATAAGGTAGTTATGAATGTAGGCAGAATAACAGTACAAAAAGGACTATATAACCTTGTCCAAGCTATGAAATTGGTAATTGATGCAAGGCCTAAAACTATTTTGCTTTTTGTTGGATCTGGCGAACAAGAACTTGAACTGCTTGAACTAGCTGCAGAACTTGGCATAGGAACAAATGTTATATTTGCTGGATTCCAGCGTGGAAAAATTTGGCGCGACATGTTTGAAGTGTCGGATATTTTTGTGATGCCGTCTATTAGCGAACCGTTTGGGCTTACGGCATTAGAAGCAGCAGCTTATGGTGTAGCAACATTAGTTAGTAGACAATCAGGCGTTGCAGAGGTGTTAAGGTCTGCCTTAAAAATCGATTACTGGGATATTAATGAAATCGCAAATCAAATTACAACTGTTTTAAACAACCAGGCATTGCAAGATCAGCTTATTTTAGACGGATATTCGGAAGTTAGCAGAATGTCATGGGATCATACGGCTCAAAAACTACTTTCGTTATATGACAGGCACGCCATAGGAGCCAGAACATGAGCGTAGATAAAAAACGAGCAATTGTATTATATTTGCACGTGCATCAGCCTTTTCGTATTAGGCACTACACTATTTTTGACGCTGGTAATAAGCATGATTATTTTGACACTCACGAAGGCGACAGAACAAAT
Organism: uncultured Candidatus Saccharimonas sp.; assembly: GCA_943354655.1. Classification (GTDB taxonomy): domain Bacteria; phylum Patescibacteriota; class Saccharimonadia; order Saccharimonadales; family SZUA-47; genus RFTN01. Next base: position 2,780 of record CALRCT010000072.1, read on the forward strand.
AACGCCGACATTGTAAGAAAAGTTGCAAAAAAATCTTACATACCTACTAACGAACGATTATTAAAGATGTTGCACGACAACCCCGAATTTAAGCTGTCTATGTCTATTACAGGCACGGTTATTGAACAGTTCGAAAAATACGCACCAGAAGTTTTAGACAGTTTTAAAAAAGTTATAGATACGGGACGAGTAGAAATTGTTGCCGAAACTTATCATCATAGTTTAGCGTTTTTTTATTCTAGATCAGAGTTTGAAGCACAAGTTAAGATGCATAAAGACAAAATAGAATCACTTTTTGGTGTTACTCCTACAGCTTTTAGAAACACCGAACTTAGCTACAACAACGACATTGGATACTGGGCAGATCAAGCAGGCTATAAAGTTGTATTAAGTGAAGGTTGGGATCCTGTACTTGGCTGGAGAAGCCCTAATTACGTGCATAAACCTGCCTATACAAATAATATTAAGTTACTTACCAAAAACTATAAATTAAGTGACGATATTGCCTTTAGGTTTAGCAATAGGTCTTGGCAAGAATATCCTCTTACCACTAGTAAGTTTATGGACTGGACAAATTCATCTTGGGATCAACCATTAATAAATCTATTTATGGATTATGAAACATTTGGTGAACACCAATGGGAAGATAGTGGTATTTTTGACTTTTTAGAAGACCTGCCTAAAGCCTGGCTTAAAAATAGCGAACATACCTTTATGACAGTTACCGAAGCGGCTACATCCTTTGATGCGGTAGACGAGCTAGATATGCCAAA
>CALRCT010000073.1 GCA_943354655.1 uncultured Candidatus Saccharimonas sp.
ACTATTCAATTTTTGCAACCTCAAAAAACACTCGAACAAAACACAGACAGCCTAAGAGATTTTATAATCGCTTTAGATAAATCAAAAGCCGACAAGCTTAGATATAAAGTAGAAGACGAAGTAGTACGAATTTTTATTACTCCTTATAGAACAAGTATTTCTGATAAAGATTTAGAATTTAGCCAAGGTGACTTTAACGTTGATGTAGTGGTAGCTTTAGGTGTTACAAATAAAGACGATATTGATACTGCGATTGTTGCGCACGGTAGAATTTTGCATGATGCAATAATTATCGGCGTATCTGCCGGGGAAGTCACAAGTGAAATCGGCGGAATTAATTGGAACGATGCATCTGCAAGTAGTCTTTCTGAGATGCTGGTTAGTGTGTCTGAATCCTTTCAGAGTGGCTTGCTAGATAGCCAAATGTCTACTGCCTTTTTAACCGGTATAGTTTCTGAGACGGAGCGTTTTAGCAATAATAAAACCAGTCCTAAGGTTATGACAATGAGTGCTCAGCTTATGGCTGCAGGTGCAAATCAGCAATTAATTGCCGAAAAACTTAAACCAGTAGAAGTAGTTCCAGAACCTATTTTGCCTACTGATTCTGATGCTCAATTGAATCAACCTGGCGAACTAGAAACACCAGCTGTAATAGCTGACACTCCTAAACCAGACGGAGAAATAGAAATATCACACGATGATGGTGCTCAAGATTTAGAAGAAAACGATATCCATATTGACGATCAGGGTAATCTAAAACTTCAAGAAGAAATTCGACTTGCGGCCGAAGCTGAAGCATTAAAAAACAAGGAACTGCAACAAAAACTCGATTCTGAAGCAAATAATCCACCAGAGCCAACGACCGATAATAGTTACATTTCTGGCGACGGACATAAAGTAATAGAACCAATAAACCAAGAAAAATATGATCCTTTAGCTGCTTTTGCTCCAGCCGCATCTGTACCGCAACCTAGCGAGCCAGTAGCACAAGCTGAATTGGTGCAAAGTCCGGTCGTAGAACCTGTGGTTCAGCCAGAATTAATTATGCCTTCTCCAGAACCAGCACTTCCTCCATTGCCAGAATATACATTGCCAGAACTTAGTAGTGCAGGCGCGACAGAAGCATCGGATACACTGGCTCAATTAGAACAAGACGTGCATAGTCCTCATGTTGGTGCTGCCGAAGGTGCATTAGAAACACCAAACATTGTTGCTGACGTCCCTATGACGCCAGAAATAATAGTCCCAGATATGCCAAATCCGGCGTCGCCAGCCGTCGCATTGCCCCAACCAATGGCCGCAGTAGCCGATGTTTTACAACAATCTAACATAATTACGCCAACGCAGGTTGTTGCACCCGTAGACCCTATGTCGCCGCCTCCAGTACCGCCGCCAATGATGCCTCAGTACTTTTCGCCAACTGCCAACAATCACAGCTACATGAACCCTAGCGGGCCTACACCGCAAATAGATTCAAATCCACAGCAATTGTAATTTTAAAGGCAAAGACTGTAATCTATAGATTATGGATGGATTATTGTTAGTAGACAAACCAAAGGGCTGGACAAGTTTTGATGTGGTTGCAAAGGTTCGTGGCGTGCTACGCAGTCAGCAGTCATTAGTTACTAGTCTTCAGTCAGAAGCACAAGCGACTAGCGACAAAAGACAAGCGACTCCTTCACGCAAAGTGAAGGTAGGTCATACTGGCACGCTTGATCCTCTTGCTACTGGTTTACTTGTTTTAGCGATTGGCAAATACACTAAAAAAGTACCCGAACTAACTGTAAAAGATAAGATTTACGAATGTACTATGAACCTTGGGTTTAATAGTACAACAGATGACGCCGAAGGCACGTTAACTCAGGTAAGCACGACTATTCCTACACTTAACGAAGTAAAAGAGGCGCTTATGAGTTTTGTGGGCGAAATTGAACAAATTCCTCCACAGTTTAGTGCTATTAAAGTTGGCGGAGTCAGATCTTATTCGGCAGCCCGAAAAGGCGAAACGGTAAAATTAGAACCAAGAAAAGTTGTAATTAAACAGATAAGCGAAATCGATTACAATTATCCAGTTATTAAATTTGTTGCTCACGTTGGCAGCGGTACTTATATCAGAAGCCTAGCAAGGGACGCCGGAAATAAATTGCAAGTCGGAGCTTACTTAAGTGATTTACGACGTACAAAAGTAGGTGATTTTTTGCTAATTAACTCTGTAAAAATGACCAATATGGACTTTGAACTAATCTTAAAAAACATATTAACAGATACAAAGCCATTAGCGGAGTAACAAGTTTTTAGTAAATCTTGTTGCATAACAGATACGGATATGATAAAGTAAGAACTAAGATATGATTTCAACAGAGAAAAAAGCAGAGATTACTAGCATTTACGGAGCAAGCAAAACTGACGTCGGATCACCCGAAGTACAAGTAGCTGTTCTAACTTCACGCATCATCGAATTAACCGAACACTTAAAGGTTAACAAAAAAGATCACGCAACACGCCGTGGATTGATGCAAATGGTTGGTCGACGCAAAAAACTATTAAAATATATCGCAGCAAACGACGCAGCTAGCTATTTAGCACTTATCAAAAAGCTTGGTCTTCGCCGTTAATTAACGGTTAAGCAACTTAGTTTATTTCTACTATTGTCCGAAAACATCGGGCGCGGAATGAAGTAAATAAAGGACGGGCCTCTGGGTGTAAGAAACAACAACAGATATATCACTAAATAATAAAGTGTATATTTGAAATTTGTTTCTTATTTCTAGCACCATTCCTTACTAAAAAAAGAAAGGAACTTACTTCATGCCAACAATCAATCCATTAGGAAAAGACATCGTCAGCGTAAAAACTGACTTTTGTGGCCGAGAACTTAGTTTAGAAGTACACAGAGTTGGTTTTAGAACCAGCGCAAGCGTAATCGTACGATACGGCGAAACAGTAATTTTAGGTACTGCAATGATAGGCAAGACTCCATTAAAGGGTTTTGATTATTTTCCTCTTAGTATCGAATATGAAGAACGCTTTTATGCAGCTGGCAAAATAAGTGGTAGCAGGTTTATTAAGCGCGAAGGTCGACCAAGCGAAGAAGCTATTTTAATAGGCCGTCTTATTGACCGACCAATTAGACCGCTATGGCCAAAAGGTTTTAGACACGAAGTACAAGGTATCGCAACAGTATTAAGTATGGACCCAACGTTCCGTCCTGACGCGATTGCTATGATTGCAGTAAGCGCTGCATTTATGATTGCCGGTGCTCCTTATGACGGTCCTGTGGCCGGCCTACGAATTGGTACAGAAGATGGTAAATTAGTAGCTTTTCCTAGCCGTGATCAATTAGCAGCAGGTGATTTAGACTTATTTGTAGCAGGCAAAGATAACGCCGTAATGATGGTAGAAGCTGGCGCAAACGAAGTGTCTGAAGAGCTTGTAGTAGAAGCATTAGAACTTGCACAAAAGGCTTTTCAGCCCGCACTAGACTTACAACGAGAACTTGTTAAAAAACTTGGTGTTA
>CALRCT010000074.1 GCA_943354655.1 uncultured Candidatus Saccharimonas sp.
AATGTACCCTTCTACATTTAATTTAAATACTTATATTAGACAACTCCGGACATTAGATAAAAATAGAACCCAAGCGATGAGGTCAATATGAGTAATAACGAAACATATATTTGGTTTGAGCCAACAGCCAGAGACGTGGCAGAAGCGAACTTTAGACGATTTGGGAAGTGGTTGTTAAGTGACGAACTTACAGAAGATCAAAAAAGCGAAAGACTCAGAGAAGTCTTTGCACATACCGCACATGACGGAATTATTTTAGGTTATGAACTAGCTAAGCTAACTACAGGAGAATTAGACAATCAGTCTAATGACCCAGAAGCACTGCTAATTGCTGAACACAAAGGATACATAAACGCGATTAAAGATATTGATGAAGGACAGGGAGAAAAATAGGAATGACAACAACAAAGTTAAAAACTAGTATCGGAACAGTAAGCCAAGTAGTTGGTGTGGTAGTAGACATAGAATTTTCTGAAGGAAACGTGCCAGCTATTTATAACGCACTAGAAGTTATGGTTGGTGGCAATAAAGTCGTTATGGAAGTAGCGCAGCACTTAAGCGAATCTAGTGTACGTGCTGTTTCGTTGGGTTCTACAGATGGACTATCAAGAGGAACAGAAGTTAAAGACACAGGATCAGCAATTAGTGTTCCAATTGGCGAAGAAACATTAGGACGAATGTTTAACGTAACTGGTGAGCCGATCGACGGAAAAGCTGGTAATTTTACAGAACGTTCAACTATTCACCGTGCCCCTCCTGCCCTTGTTGACCAATCTGGTAACGTCGAAATATTAGAAACAGGTATTAAAGTTATTGACCTTATTTGTCCTATCACAAGAGGTGGTAAAGTAGGACTTTTTGGTGGTGCTGGTGTTGGTAAAACTGTACTTATTACAGAATTAATTAACAACATCGCTAAATTTCATAGTGGATATTCAGTTTTTGCCGGTGTTGGTGAACGTACCCGTGAAGGTAATGACCTGTACCACGAAATGGCAGAATCTGGCGTTTTAGATAAGACTTCATTAGTGTTTGGTCAAATGAACGAACCTCCTGGTGCACGTTTGCGTGTGGGACTTTCTGGCTTAACAATTGCCGAAGGTTTTCGTGATAAAGGTAATGATGTTTTGTTATTTATCGACAATATTTTTAGATTCACACAAGCCGGTGCCGAAGTTTCTGCATTGTTGGGACGACTTCCTTCTGCTGTAGGTTACCAGCCTAACTTGGCGCAAGAAATGGGTGCTTTGCAAGAACGTATTACAAGTACAAGAAAAGGTTCAATTACGTCTGTTCAGGCTGTATATGTACCAGCCGACGACTTGACCGACCCTGCTCCTGCTACTACATTTGCTCACCTTGACTCTACAATCGTACTTTCTAGAGCTTTAACAGAACTTGGTCTATACCCTGCTGTTGATCCACTAGATTCAAGCTCTACGATTTTAGATCCAGAAATTGTAGGCGACGAACATTACCGTGTAGCCAGAGAAGTTCAAAGAGTTTTACAAAGATACAAAGATTTGCAAGATATTATTGCTATTTTAGGTATGGAAGAACTTTCGGACGAAGATAAGCTAACAGTATCACGCGCACGAAGAATCCAAAGATTTTTGACACAACCTTTTCACGTTGCCGAAGTATTTATTGGAAAACCAGGTAAATATGTACCTTTAGCAGATACAATTGCCGGATTCCAAGAAATTTTAGACGGTAAACACGACGATAAATCAGAAAACGCCTTCTATATGAAAGGCGACATTAGCGACGTTAAGGATGAAGCTTAGTGAGCCATATTCGATTTAAACTAGTAGCACTTAGTGGTCTAAAGTTTGATGACGACGTGTATGAAATTTTACTACCAACACTAGATGGTCAGATTGGTGTATTGCAAGGACATATGCCATTAGTTAGCGTTGCGACACATGGTGCAATTGGCGTAAGACGAAACTCTAGTGACAAAGATGACATGATTGAATATTTTTCGACTAATGGCGGTGTCATAGAAGTTCAGGGTAATACGCTTAGTGTATTAGTTGACGAGGCGGATCAAGCAGAAGAAATTAACATTCAAGAAGCTAAAGAAGCGTTTGAACTAGCTCAAAAAATGAAACTAGAAGCAAAAGATCAAATTTCGTTAGATCATGCACAAAGTCTTATAGACAGACAAACAGTTAGACTGCAAGTTGCAGGCTTAAAGCGGCGCAATCGTCACTAAAGTTACTTTTAAATATGAAGATAATAAAAAGTTACTACAATTTGGCAAAACCAGGAATTATTTATGGTAACTTAATAACAGCCATTGCCGGGTATTTTTTTGGAGCTAAAAGTAATATAGATTATTCTTCATTGATTGCAATGAGTTTTGGTGTGTCTTTTGTTATAGCTAGCGGCTGCGTATTTAATAATATCCTAGATATTAAAATAGATAAAAAAATGAAACGCACACTTAACCGCGAACTAGTGGTTCAAAAAATTAGTGTACGTTCGGCGTATATTTATGCTTATATATTGGGTTTTTTGGGCTTTATAGTATTAGAATATTTTACTAATACAATTACAGTTTTAAGTGGACTGGCTGGACTATTTTTTTATGTAGTTGTTTATAGTTACGCAAAAAGAATGTCTGTACATGGAACTTTAATAGGTACTATATCTGGTGCAACCCCACCTGTGGCTGGATATTTTGCCGCAACTAATAGTGTTGACCGTGCATCGCTGTTGTTATTTTTAGTACTGGTATTTTGGCAAATGCCCCACTTTTTTGCTATAGCAATAAGAAGAATTACAGATTATAAAAATGCAAAAATACCGGTTCTTCCTGCCGTTAAAGGTATTAAAGAAACTAAGTTGCAGATTACTGTTTATATACTAGGTTTTATTTTTGCAACAATGGCTTTTAGCTATTTTGGTTATACAGGAATAGTCTATACGACTGTAATGTTGTTGGCTGGGTTTTGGTGGTTATATGTTTGTCTTTATAAAAAAACAAAAGACGTAAACGATTGGTCTAAAAAAGTATTTTTTGCGTCTTTGATTTGCTTAGTTATATTTGATATTTTAATTGCATTTAATAATATACTGCCTTAATAATTAATAAGATAATGCTTATATGTTGCAAGTATTGCCAATTAGTTTTATGCTAAATATATAAATAACCCGGAGGTAATTTTTTAAATGACGCAACGTAACAAATTAGGGATAATCGTATCTGAATTTTTAGGAACAGCTATATTAACCAGTGCTATATTGGCTCAAGCTAATAGTAACGTAATTGTTAACAAGACATGGTTTGTAGCAGCAACTGCAGGCATTACATTGACTATGCTTTGTTTGGTCATTGGTAAAGTTTCTGGTGCTCACGTTAACCCTGCAGTTACAGTAGGTTTATGGACTTTAAGAAAAATAGAAACAACTACAGCTGTAGTCTACATATCTTCTCAGCTACTTGGAGCTGCCGTTGCATTAAGATTGTTCCAGTATTTTCAAAATGATCTTTTGTTAAATA
>CALRCT010000075.1 GCA_943354655.1 uncultured Candidatus Saccharimonas sp.
ATGACTATACTTGCGCGCATTGGCCACGCAAAACTAAGCGCGTCTTCTGTTACAAAATGCATTCTTCCGCAATCAGTATCTAAGTTAATTCCTGTTCTTATAAGAGGTTTGTACCCGTAAGAACCCGTAGAAGTAATACTGTCTGTAATAGACAATCTAGGCGAATGGTGAAAAACCGTATTACCATCGTAATTAACAATTAAACCTCCAGACCCAAACATTGACCCTTTTGCAACCGCTAGTGACACCAATGATTCGTAACCAGTTATTTCTGGATTAAAGTAAGTATCGACTGTCAGGTTTGTATGCACACCTCTAGATGTGCCGTTGTGGTCTACCGCGCGCCTATTTAGCTGAAAGCCATCTACCAGGCCACGTTCTTGCAAATCTCGCATCAGTAAATATGCAATTCTGTCACCGTCAAAAACTCTGTGAACAGCTTCTTCGGCTGTAAGCGTTTCTGGGGTTGCGTATTCTAGCCCGCTTGGATCAATGTACATTCTGCCGCCATTAGACAACATACCTTCGTCGGTAGATTTTATACCAATATTTCCTAGCGAAGTTGCCAAAATATCTTTTGTTAAAACTTTTTCGAACGCATTAGAACAAGGAGTATCTGCAGGCAAGTCGTCGTATCTGTTGGCGCCATGGCAAGATCCGATATTTTCGAACACCAAATCACCAGGTAATGTAACCAAACAAGTAATCTCGGTTTCTATACCTATAACAGGTAACTGCTCTGGATTTATATTCATTTAATTTTAATGTTACACCCACTTGTTACTAATGCAATAACAATATAATCGTAATTAAATTAAGTAGTTGATGTATTTTATGTAATATTGTATAATATAGTCATGTACAAACCATCTTTGGTAGTAAACTCTAAACTTAGATTAGTCGCTGGGTTAATAGAAAAGATTGTTCCTAAATACGACATTAAACAATCAGATCCAGTACTAGCTGCCGAAACAGGATCGGGTAACTGTGTTTCTAAGGCTGTAATTGGTGCTATTGTATTGGATTTTGCAAAATTAGTAGGTCCAGTACCAGCGTTAGCATGGAATACTCATACACATCCAAAAATAGGTGATGACATGTTTGGAAGAACAAAGGTTCAAAACGGACATGCTCAACTGCTTGTTGCAGGCACCTCAGACGTATTAAACATACAGGCAATGTCTTTTAATCCAAACGGTACAGAAGCGAGCCATTGGGAAGTTTATGATTTTAATGACGACGAAAAATACGCAGAAGTTAAAGACAATCACATTCAGTCTACAGAATCTGGCAAAGAAGTTGGGTTCGAAATTAACGACTGGTACACAGGTGGTAAAAAGTATAGCGAAGCTATTGGTGTTCACGATAGTGTCTACCACTTACTAAGCAAGGACCAAATGTCCCAAAACGTTATAAGCCTTCTTAAAATCAGTGATTTTATAATATCGTTGTCCTAATATAAGCCAATGGATGGTTTAAGCTAAATAAACAAAAAAAGTATTTTTTAATATTAATGGTTAATATTATCAGAATTACATATAATGGAGTTATATTATGAGCAAAAATACATCACCTTACAAAGGTTCAAGAGATTTTTATCCAGAAGATAAACGTATGCAAAAATGGCTATTTGATAAATGGTCAAAAATTTGTGAACAATTTGGGTACGAACAATACGACGCACCTATGTTAGAAGAAACATCTTTGTACCAAATGAAGGGAAGTGACGAAATCCTAAACGAACAAACTTATACATTTTTGGACAGAGGTGACCGAAGCGTAACAATCAGAACAGAAATGACACCAAGTGTTAGTAGAATGGTAGCTGCTAAACGTCAGGAACTAGCGTATCCGCTACGCTGGTATAGTATTCCTGAAGTATGGCGCTACGAACGCCCACAAAGAGGCAGAAGCCGACAATTTTGGCAGTTAAATGTCGATATATTTGGGGTAGACAGTTTAGAGGCCGAACACGAAGTTATTATGGTTGCCGATGCAATTATGTTGTCTGTTGGTGCTAAACGAAATCAGTATCAGATCAAATTAAATAGTCGTAAATTTATTAACTATATTTTAAATGATTATTTGGGGCTAGACGAAGTCGAAAGTTCTACAATAAGACGTCTAATAGACAAAATGAACAAAATGGACAACGCTGCGTTTATTGCCGGAATAGAAGCTTGTATTAGCCCGACGGCACGCGACAAAGGTGCAGCAGATAAGCTATTAGCAATCCTAAAATCAGAAAATCTAGACAACCTACCTGAAGAAATTAAATCTAACGAAAATTTGATTCAAATAACAAAACTTATGAAACTTTTAAGTTCTAGCGGCGTGTCTAATGCCGTTTTTGACGTTAGTTTAATGAGGGGTTTTGACTACTATACAGATGTAGTATTTGAAGTTTTTGACACAAATCCACAAAACAACAGAAGCATGTTTGGCGGGGGTCGATACGACGGACTTGTTGGTCTTTTTGGTGTAGAACCAGTTCCTACTGTTGGTTTTGGTATGGGTGACATTACATTTTCTAACTTTTTAGAATCAAATGATTTATTACCAGCACTTCAGGCAGAAACCGAACTCTACATTGTACTAATTGGCGAAGCTTATACTAAAGCACAGTCAGTTATAGCCGAACTTAGAAGCGAAGGTGTTAATGTTGCTGTAGATATGAGTGGTCGTAAGCTAGATAAACAAATACGTACAGCCGAAAAAAAGGGAATAACCTACGTTTTATTTGTTGGCGACACAGAGCTTGAAAGTAGTCAGTTTAAGCTAAAAAATCTAAAAACTAGCGACGAACAAACATTGTCGTTGGCTCGGGTAGTGTCAAAAATTAAAGACGTACGCATTAAATAACTTCTTAAATTTGTATTTTATATAACAAAATTGAGTTTAATGACATTTTTATTGGATTTAGTCAAACATATCTGTTACACTACTAGTCTATGAAATTTAAAATTAGCTACCCATCAGAAACAAGTGCGCACCTAGAAATATCTGCTGATCAGGCAGAACTTGACAAATATAAGGCTAAAGTTTTAAAAAAACTTGCTAGTAACGTAAAAGTTGCTGGTTTTAGAGCAGGACACGCCCCAATAGAACTTATCGAAAAATCGTTAGACCAGTCAGCATTACAAAATGAATTTTTAGACGAGGCACTAACGGCACTTTATACAGCAGCAGCAAGAAGCGAAAAGCTTCGTCCTATTAAAACTCCTGATGTAACAATGAAAAAGTTTGTTCCATTTACTACTTTAGAATTCGAAGCTACGGTGCCTATTGTTAGTAAAATTGTTTTACCAGACTACAAAAATATTAAGGTAGTTAAAAAACCTGCAAAAATTGAAGCAAAAGAAGTTAACGATGTCATAGAAAACTTGCGCACACGTGCAGCAGTTAAAAACGACGTTGACCGTGCTGCTGTAGATACCGATCAATTGTGGATAGATTTTGAAGGATTTGACCAAAAAGGTGAAGCTA
>CALRCT010000076.1 GCA_943354655.1 uncultured Candidatus Saccharimonas sp.
GTTTGTGGCAAAATAAGGCTCTGATTTATCTTCTGGAGCTACGTATTCTTCTTCTGTTGATTGACCTTCTACTTGAGGTTTGTCGTTGGTATGACTAGGCAAATTATTTGCAGGAAGTTTTACGGCAAAAGCAATTACTCCGCCTATAAATATGATTACAAAAATAGATGTAAAAAGCCCTTTAAGACTGCCTGTTGGTGGACTATTTTTTTTAACGTCGGGGTTCATTGTGTTTGTATTATATGTTCAATAAGTATTAGTAGGCAAAAGCACCTTGCTATACAGGGGTAAATATCGTACTATTAGCATCTATTTCATGGACACATTAAAACTTATAGTAGAAATCTTACTTTTAATAACTCTTTCGGCAATATGTTCTGGGCTTAATATGTCCTTAATGTCGTTGTCTGTTTCTGAATTGCGCAGAAAAGCACGAACAGGCAATGTGGACGCAAATAAAGTATTATTTTTGCGCGAAAATAGTCACTTAAGCTTAGCCAGTATTTTGTTAACTAACGTTGCAGTTATTTCTACCACCTCGTTAGTTTTAGAACATCACTTTAACGGAATAATAGCTGGAATAGCCAGTACGTTATTAATAGTTATTTTTGGAGAAATATTCCCTCAGGCAATATTTGTAAAACATGCGCTACATGTTACCGCCAGACTAGCACCAATATTGCAAGCAATGATCGTTATATCGTACCCGGTATCTAAGCCTCTGCAACTATTATTAGACAATTTATTTGGCAGAGATTTAGCTAAACTACACAGTAAACACGAACTTGGAGTGATAATTTCTGAACATGCAACAGACAACGACAGTGAACTAGACGAAGACGAAGTAAAAATTATTAGAAACACATTACTGCTAAGCAGTAAACGCGTACGCGATATTATGACCGATATAAATGTAGCCTATTATTTAACTATGGATACGTTAATAGATGCTGCAAAAATAGACGAAATCAAAGAAGAAAACTGGAGTAGGATTCCGATTTTAAATGACGATCTTACTAAATGTTACGGTATTTTATTAATGAAAGATTTAGTGGATATTGATTTTGACGAAAAGCCTTATTTGGTGTCAGAACTAGTACTTCACAAAACTAAAGTAGTTGGCAGTATGACGGCACTAGACACTATGTTCAGAAAATTTATAGCAGCAAGAACTCACTTAATGCCAATAGAACGTGACGATAAAATTGTAGGAATATTAACAATCGAAGATTTGATAGAAGAAATCTTAGGCCACGAGATAGAAGACGAATCCGACGCTTAGACTAGATTAACAGGTTAGAATTTGGTATACTTGTATTTATTGGCATGGCAGCGTAGCTCAGTTGGTTAGAGCGTAGGACTCATAAGCCTAAGGTCACAGGTTCGATCCCCGTCGCTGCTACCATTATAAAAACTCATCTAACGATGAGTTTTTATATTAATTTGATTATTACAGCATTTGGAATAGGGTCTAAAGGGATATTAAAAGGTTCATTATTTACTGCTCGTCTTAGCGCTCGGCCGAATGCTCCGTGTGCAACAACTAAAATTGTGTCGTATGGCAAAGTGTTTAAATAGTTTAGCGCCTCATTTGCTCTATTTTGTAGCTGAACTAATTTTTCTACGCCATTTAATTTATCTATCGAAGATTCGTCTAAACTGTATGATTTAAATGTTTCTGGTTTGCTGCGTACACCTTCTAGCTCCCCAAAACCTCGTTCTACAAAATTATTATGCAATACTATATCGTCGTGCAAGTAATTTAATTCTGTAGTAATATTTTTGGCTGTATGATGCGCTCTGTCTTGGGGCGAACTAATAACAATATCAAATACTAAGCCTTGTGACTTGGCTGATTTTCCGGCTTGTGTTGCCTGTAGTTTTCCTTCTTCTGACAATGGAGAATTTAATCCGCTGCCGCTCCACAAATTATCAATATTGGCTTGGCTTAATCCGTGTCTTACAAAATATAGATTTTTCATTTTAAATTTTTTAAGCCTTTTCAACTAATTTTTTTGAATTCATTGCTATTATTATGACATGGATTTTGTTTTGCCTGAAGGTAAGTACCTTGTTGCCGTTTCTGGTGGTGTAGATTCGGTGGTGCTATTAGATTTGCTATATTCTTTTCATAACACAGAATTATACGAATTTGTGGTTGCTCATTTTGATCATGGAATACGACCAGATTCGGCAAAAGATGCAAAATTTGTAAAAGAATTAAGCGAATCTTATGGTTTCAAATTTGTTACAGAAAAATCTAGCCTAGGTATTAATAGCAGTGAAGAAATGGCAAGAAACGCTAGGTATGAATTTTTAAGAAAAACTACCGAGAAGTTAAATTTAGATGCGGTGCTGACTGCCCATCACCAAGATGATCTTATAGAAACTATTTTTTTACATACAATAAGGGGTACGGGCAGGTACGGACTGGATCCAATGTCTAGAACCAAGGATATTATTAGGCCATTATTAAAAACTAAAAAACAAGATTTAATAAATTACGCTCAAAAAAACAAATTAGATTGGCAAGAAGACAGTACAAACAAAGACGAAAAATATTTACGAAACGCTCTACGCAAAACATTATCTAAAAATCTTAATCAGGTTAGTAGAGATAAAATTTTACTGTTAAACGAGTCTGTATCAAAAATAAATTTGGAATTAGACGAATTATTAAACGAACTAGATAGTTTTATTTTAGATAAAAAAGGATTAATTATTAGAAGCCGTTTTGTAGTTTTACCTTTTGTTGTTGAGTGTGAATATATTAAAAAATGGCTTAGCTTTTACGGTGTTAAAGACATTAGTAAGCAACTTGTAGGTAGGGTAGTAATTGCGTCTAAAACATTAGAATCTGGCAAAAAAATTGATTGTGGAAGCAACCATTGGTTAAAAAGTAATAAATTAACACTAGAAATTTTGCATAAATGACCAGTTAGCTACTGTATACTTTTTATATGGATAAAAAAAGTTTAAAACCTAACTTGCAGGGCGGTAAGCGCAACTATCGTACTGTAATATTTTTTGTGCTTGTTGCAATGTTTGGTCTAGTAATAATTAATTCAGTTGGATCTAGTCAAAGTCTGAAGGATGTAGCTTTTTCGCAAGTTGTATCACGTGCAAATTCAGGAGAAATTAAAAAAATTCAAGTAAAAGGTGATGAACTTACAATAACAAAAAAAGACGACTCTAAGCCTAGCGAAAAATCCCGTAAAGAAGCCGGATCGAGTATTTATGAACAAGGTTTGACCAACAGAGACGTTGAAGTATCTGTTGTTGACCCAGTAAGTTCTGGACAAGCATGGACAAATGTTGGCATTAATATATTGCCAATCGTACTACTTGCATTCTTTTTAATATGGATGCTAAAAAGTGCACAAGGGCAAGGCAACCAGGCTATGAGCTTTGGTAAAAGCAAGGCTCGTTTGTATGGTAACGAAAAAAATAAAATTACATTTGCAGA
>CALRCT010000077.1 GCA_943354655.1 uncultured Candidatus Saccharimonas sp.
ATATATTCTTTTTTGAACTGCCGGTGCTACAACTAAAACGCCAAAGAATGCCAAAAATGACAAATACCATCCTATGTCGGTCCATAAATTTAGGGGGTTAGTAAATGCGGTGTAGCTGGCAGCTAACAATATTAATAAAACTGGCTTAACCGACCTGCCATAATGTGACGCTAAAACAGTCAGCAAAGACACAAATGCAGCACGAGCAATCGACGCACTAGAACCCGCTAAAGTTACAAATAATAAAATTAAAATAATACTAAATAATGAAGATCTAAATTTTGATTTTTTGCCCATTCGCTTGCGAGCAACATCAACCAAAATAGTTAAGTTATAACCAGACACGGCAATCACATGGCTAAGCCCTACTATTCGTAATGTTTCCGAAACATTATCTGGTAGTTCACTTTTTTGGCCAATAAGAAGTCCCGCCGCAAATTGGTCGTGCGGCTCTGGCAAGCTTGTCGACAATCCAGCCAAAAAATCTCTTCTTAATTTTTCTGTATACGAAGCCGATCTTTTAATAACAGTAATTGTCGCATAACTTATCCCAGCCTGCTTTCCACCTCTTCTTAAGTATAGTTTTCCGTCTACAGATACTGTATCGCCCTTTAGGACACTATTAACTCCGTATCCACTTATTGCCATTTTGCCAGGTAGTTCTATCTGGTAAGGTGACACAACTTTTATATGCGACACATCAAATTCTAATTGGCTATTTTGTCCATAAACTCCACTACTGTCGGCAACAACGATCATGCTTACCTTTTGGCTAGAAAGTTGTTTGTACGGCTCGATTTTATGTAAATAAATAGCACCTCTCCATATACCAGTTGTTAGTCCCAAAAAAACACAAATCATCACTAATAATTTTTTAGTTTTTACGGCAAAAAAAATAATCAACAAACAAACAATAAATATTATAATTGCCGATAATCTACTAAAATATTTTGCTATTCCTAGTCCCGCAATAATAGAACCAAAAAAGATAGAAAGTAGTGTAGTGCGCTTATACCAATAATTTACGATGGCCATACCGCGATTGTATTGCATAAATAGCACTAATAAAATTGCATACGTTTAAAAAAATATACATAGTAGTTTTTGTGCTGCTTTTTTAATATTAAAATTCAACTATATATTATAAGAATTATCTTTATAAAATTTAGCCCTAATTAGTAGTAATTAAAATTGATTTATACACTATAAGGTATAGATTTTTTAATCATTCAAGATAACTATAATTAAGTTAACCTTGTACTAGCTGATTAAACTAAACTTTTAACGCCTGTAGCTTGACTATTTACGCCAAATAACAGATAATAACCTCTATTGTAGCAGTCAATATGTTAGTAACGTATTAGATGCATATATCAGTCGGTGCAGCTAAACTGCAAAAAATACATAGCACCTTGGTGCTTATAACGACTAGTAATAAGTTACAATCTAAGCGTTATATTAATACATAACGGACCCATAGCTCAGTCGGTTAGAGCACCTGCCTTTTAAGCAGGGTGTCGTGAGTTCGAGTCTCACTGGGTCCTCCAATAAAAAAACCTACCTCGCCGTAGGTTTTTTTATTTGGTAAAAAAGGCTATTAGGCTTAGCATTATTATGATTAAATAATATTAGTTTAAAAAAATAATACTGAGGATGCTTAAAGTTTATGAATAACGAATCCCAAACAACCGTAAATGCAAATCCTAATCCTGAAAATACTCAAAAAACTACTGCCTTAGAAGCAACACCGGCTTTATGGCCTGGAGGGTTTGGAATATATAAATATTCTAAAAAAGCAGTTATGTTTAACATCGGTACAGTTGTTACGCTAATTGTAGTACAGGCAGGCTGGAATACAATAGACACATTAAAGCCAGACATGACACTTTTTGCCGCTTTGATATGGGCTTTAATTAGTGCGTTCATAGGATTAATATTTTCGGTTGCAACTACAATCGTATATTTAGCCGGCGTAAAAGAAGATAAACTTTCATTTAGTGACGCCATCAACGGTACTATTAAATATTTACCTAGATATTTATTTGCAAGCATATTGACAGCTATTGCTGCAATTTTAAGCTTTTTTGCATTAGTCATACCGTTCTTTTTTATTGTACCCCGACTAATTTTTGTGCCATTTTTAATTATAGATAAGGACCTTAAGGTCATAGAAGCTTTTAAATCTAGCTGGGCAATGTCAAAGGGTCACGTAGGAAAGATCTACGGTATAGGTTTTGTGAACCTAGCGTACGTACTGCTAATGCTTACTATTATTGGTATCCCAGTCTCAATTTATTTATTAATCATGTACGGTGCTTCTACTGCGGTACTTTATAAATTTATTGATAAAAACGAATCTTCATCAACCCCTAAAACAACTCAAACTACATCTACACTACGTTCGCCTGCCGGAATTGCACCAACAGCAAACTAATATACCAATTAATGGCCGTGTTTTTTGTGGTGATCATGCTTTGGATGACTAAGCCATAGCAAAATAACGCTAGCCAAAAATGAACCTGCAATTACAAGAGTTGTGTACGGTTCTAGCGACACAAAAGCCTTACTTTGAACAATTGTCGACAACGCAGACGGAGGTAAAAACTGAGGTACAATATATACCAACGACATTCCAACTCCAAAAGACAATAAAATATGAAAAAACATCATTTTTTTGGGCACTGTTTTTCTAAAAGCTAGCGCTGCAACTACAAAAGGAACGATTAGCAAAACAAGTGATACGGCCCGAGTGTTTGTGCCTCCAAATATAGAACCAGCAAAACTTGCGACATCTTTGTCTAAATAACTCTGAAGAGTTACTGCACCTGTTAATACAAAAAAAAGTACCGCTGCATTGGTACGTAAAAAAAATACCAGCAGTAGTGGACTTAATATAAAAATTAATGCCAGTATTGAACCTTGCATGCTTTTATCTTAGCATAAGCAAGATTATTACCAGTTAAGAGTTTGACCCTCTTGTATCTTTGCCTTATCGACCTGGCCAGAGTTTAGTTCTATAACAAATCTTGCATCACTACTAGGGTAATACGATTTAGGGTACGAACTTGGCTGCATATCTTTAAGTATCGTAACTACTTTTTTATCTTTATCTAACCAGACTACATCTATTGGAAAGTTCATGTTTTTCATCCAAATTCCAAACTTATCGTCTACAGGAAACAAAAATATCAACGCTCCATTTAAAGGAAAACAAGATCTGCTAGATAATCCAATATCTTGAGATGATATAGTCGTTGCTAGTTCTATATCGTACTTATACTTAGTTGCGTTACTAAATGAAACATTGCGTTTTTGTGCGTTAATGTTTGTGTCGGGACATACATTTATATCTTTTCCTATGATTCGTTCTTTAGTTAGCGGTATAGCGATAGATAAAACTACAAATATACTAAAAATACCTAAAATTATATATTTATACTTATGCACCAATG
>CALRCT010000078.1 GCA_943354655.1 uncultured Candidatus Saccharimonas sp.
TCTGCCAATTTTAAAACCCCAGACAAGCTGGGGCTCTAAAATTGGTACACCCGGAGGGATTCGAACCCCCGACCTGTGGGATAGAAGCCCATTGCTCTATCCAGCTGAGCTACGGGTGCATACCGATTTATATTATAACAGGGGTAGTTAAAAAGCGTATATATTTAGTAAGGCGAATTGCTTGGTCGTTAATTTAAAAACCGACCACGATGGTCGGTACTTAAATTGGTGCGGGTAGAGGGAATCGAACCCACGTCTCAAGTTTGGAAAACTTGCATACTAACCGTTGTACTACACCCGCAAGACAAATTACATTTTAACAGATAATTGGCTTACTTTAAAACACATTAATTTTTTTACATTTCGTTTAATACTGTAATTTTTGCGCCAATACTATTTAAGCGTTCTGCGATGTCTTCGTAGCCACGATTAATTGTATATACGTTGCGCAAAGTAGAAACGCCAGGTGCGGCAAGCATGCCTATTAGTAGTAAACTAGCAGGTCTTAGCGCAGGCGGGCAAACTACTTCTGCTGCAGTAAATTTAGTTGGTCCGTAAATATACAATCTATGAGGGTCGGCAAGTTCTACATTCATGCCAATTTTAGACATTTCTGTATAGTATATTGCTCTGTTTTCGAACATCCAATCGTGGATTAAAGTTCGGCCATTAATTGCTGCTGCAATGGGTACAAAATACGGTAAGTTGTCTGGGTTTAGTCCAGGCCATAAGTTGGGGTGTAGTTTATCTTCTAAAGGCTTGAGCGGTTTACTGCGTTTTTCTACTGTAATGTCAGCAAGTTCTATAAAACCGTTTTTGGCAGGGTATCGTTCACCAATTTTTAGTTTTACGCCCATTTTTTCTAATTTTAATATTTCTAGGGCAATCCAATCTATTGGAACGCGTGTGATAGTTATTTTAGAATTTGTAGTAACAGCTGTACTTAAAAAAAACATTGCTTCGATTGGGTCTTCGGCAGGAGCATAGGTTATGTTCTTTTTAATATGCGGGATACCTGTAATTTTTAGTTTTGTAGTTCCAAATCCTTGGATTTTTACACCTAGTTTCATTAAAAATCCACATAAATCTTGAACCATATAATCGGCACTTGCAGACATAATTGTTGTTTCGCCAGCAGTACGGCTTGCAGCCATTAGTGCATTATTTGTAACAGTATTGCCTTGTTCGTAAAGTACAACTCGTTTGGGTTCGACTTTTTTAACCGTAACATCGTAATGTCCAGAAAGCGACTTAATATCTACACCAAAAGATTGCAATACAAAAAGATGAGGCGCAACTGTTCGTTCGCCTAATTTGCAACCACCAGCGTAAGGTATTTTAAAAGATTTGTAGTCATGCATTAAAGATCCAATTAGCATTAATACACTACGTGTTTTGCGAGCAGATTTGGCGTTAATTTTATCTAGGTTTAATACTGCAGGTCGTCTAATTTCTAGGTCGTTACCCGGTAGCCATTTAACCTTAACGCCAATACTTTCTAGGACTTCTATGATGCGATTGACTTCTTCAATTCTAGGAAAAGACGTAAATCTTGTTACGCCGTGGTTAAGTAAACTAGCGCAAAGTAATGCTACTGCAGCATTTTTGCTTGTTTTAAGTTGTATAGAACCCTTAAGCTCGTGTCCGCCTTCTATTCGTAAATTAACGCCGTCGTTGCCAACTTTTATAAGCTGTTTTTGTAGTACATCACTTATACGCGCCAGAGTTTCTAGGCTAAGATTTTGTTTACCTTTTTCTATTCTGTTAACGGCAGACTGACTTGTGCTGAGTTTTTTTGCAAATTCCGCCTGAGTTAAGCCTCGTTCTTGTCGTATTTGCTGTATTAAAAGACCAATTTTTTCGTTTGTATCTGACATTTGTATGAATATTATACCAAAAGGGGTATATTACTTACAAATGTATATTTTGCTTTGGCGGTAATGGTCTAAAAGTTGTATAATTTTAGTATGATCTAAATTGCTGCATCACCTCTTATACAAAGACTAAATAAGGATATTAAAATGAATAATGATGATGCAGTTCAAAAACTAACACAACTAGAAGTAATACGACAACGCGAAGGTCTAGAAATGATCCCAAGCGAAAATCATACTTCACCCGCTGTACTACAGATGCTTGGTACAAGACTTACAGACAAATATTCAGAAGGTTACCCCGGCCATAGATACTACGGCGGATGTGAGTATGTTGATCAAATAGAAAACATAGCAATAGAACGCGCAAAAGAACTTTTTGGAGTGTCGCACGCAAACGTCCAGGCTTATTCTGGGTCACCAGCTAATCAGGCGATTTACTATGCATTAGTAAATCCAGGCGACAAAGTTATGGGAATGTCATTGTATTACGGCGGACACATGACGCACGGATTAAAGGTTAATTTTTCTGGTACTATTTACGATTCTGTTCAGTACACTACCGACAAAAACGGTTTTATGGATTACGACGCCATTGCAGCACTTGCAAAACAAGAAAAACCAAAACTAATAATGGCAGGTACGACTGCATATCCAAGACAAATAGACTGGAAAAAACTCAGAGTAATTGCCGATGATATTGGCGCCTTTTTAGCAGCTGACATATCCCATATAAGTGGACTAGTTGTAGCAGGTGCTCACCCTAGTCCTATTGGCGTAGTAGACGTCACTATGACTACTACTCACAAAACACTTCGTGGTCCTAGGGGGGCGCTAATTTTAAGCAACGGAAACCCGTCTAATCCACTAGTTAAACCTGAACGTACGGTTGCAAATATTCCATCACTTATTGACCGTGCTATTATTCCTGGCTTGCAAGGTGGACCACACAATCATCAAACTGCAGCAATAGCGGTAGCACTTGGCGAAGCCTTAAAACCAGAATTTAAAGTATACGGACAACAGATTGTAGCTAACGCCAAAAAACTAAGCGAAGAATTAATGAACCGAGGATTTAACTTAGTTACTGGCGGTACAGATAACCATTTAATGGTCATAGACTTAACAAACAAAAATATATCCGGAAAACAAGCCGAAGTAGCGCTAGGCTTAGCAGGAATCACAGTAAATAAAAACACCGTTCCATTTGATACTAGGTCTCCGTTTGACCCGAGTGGCATAAGACTTGGTACGCCAGCGTTAACGACCAGAGGAATGAAAGAATCAGAAATGATTCAAGTAGCTGAATGGATAGAATTAGCAATCAATAACGTAGCCAACGATTCTAAGTTAAAAAGTATTCATGACCAAGTGCGTGAATTCACTAAGTCATACCCACTTCCAGGCGAAAACTAAAACTAACTCGTCAGTATTAGCTGTATATTTAGCCGTTAAAAAATGTAATCGTCAAAATAATTATACAAACCTTGCAGGTTTGCGCTCTTACTACACCTTTTAAGCGCAAAAGGTGTAACCAAAGCTAGCCATACA
>CALRCT010000079.1 GCA_943354655.1 uncultured Candidatus Saccharimonas sp.
ATGCTGATTCTACATTTTTAAGAACTGCTAAGTAAGCACCTACTTGTTGAGCTGCATTCCCTGTTAAAGATAACTTAATAATATATTTTTTATCTTTTACCTGCACATGTAATTCGCCGGCTCCTAAAGGTAACTTAGCCGTTACAACTTCGATATTAGCTATAGCTAGTTCTTTATACATAGACTCTAAAAAATCTATGTCGCTAGAAAGTAGCACGGGCTTACCTATTGATACGTTTAACGGTGCTTCGTCTTTTATATAATGAAGTTTTTCTTTTTTAACAGATTCAATCTCGTTTGCTTCTGCTAAAATTACTCCATTTTCTCCTACTATATAGTCTTTATTATTAACGCTAAATACATATAACGGCTTAACAAAAGTAAGGCCAATTACTGGTTTTTTGCCCGCCAATGGAATAGACAAACTAACGTCTTTGATCTCTGGAACTTCTTTGGCTAGATCTTCTTTAAATGCTCTTGTATCTATGGTGAACTTTGACTTATTAAATATACTTCGTTGCATTAACTTTTTAGCAATATCTTCGTAATGATTCTTGCTATATAAACCTTGGTCAGAATGTACCACAACAGAAACATTGTTGTTAATAATACTGCTATATATAAGACTAAATACAATAACTATAATGGCCAAATAGGTAGGAATATAGCTTGCTTTTGCCGATACTCTTAAGCGTCTTTGGGGTGCTTTTTTATTATTGTTTGTCGACTGAGCAGTAGCATTTGTTCTTTTTGATTCCGACCTATAATAATCTTTAAAAGAACTTACATCACGCGAGTTAGGATTAATTAGAGGTCTTCTTCTTGTGTTTTTTTGTTTTTTAAACAATGCCATAAGGTTAAATACTAGCCCTTCTGAGCTAAAGATACTATCGCTTTAGTTAAAGATAATGACGCATCTTTGTTTGCAAATTGCGCTATGTTTTCGGACAATGATTGTCTTTTTTGCGTATCAGATAATAGCATTTGTATCATTGTACCGATTTCGCCTAAATGGTCTTCTGTAACTATTACTGCAGCATCTTTATCTCTGTATGCTATAGCATTCTTTAATTGATGTCCGCCAGTTAAAACTGGATTAGGAATAATAATACATGCTTTTCCTTGCAACGAAAACTCAGCTAAGTTAGTAGCCCCTGCTCTTGTCACTACAACATCGGCGGCTTCGCCTAACAGCGCTACTTTATCTGTAAACCCAAATACTTCAACTTTAGAATTATCTATCTTGGCGTCTTCGTATGCTTGGCGTACTTTGTCTTCGCCTACCCTACCAGCAACATGCAAAATACGTAAATTAGGAATTTCTTTAAACATGCTTTTAGCCGAATCGGTAACTGCATTATTTATTCTTTCTGCACCTAAACCTCCACCAATAATTAATACAGTAGGAGAATTGCCTAATATACCTAATTTATCTTTAGCGCTTAATTGCATTTGTGGGGTAACTTTTTTAAAATCTTTAGCAACTGGCACCCCAACAGACAGTGTCTTAGACGCTGGATACTTATACAGTTCTTTTGGTAGAGCAACGGCATGCAAACTAGCCCATCTTCCTATGATTCTGTTAGCTAAACTTGGTATAGCGTCGGAATCGTGAGTTATATAGGGAATGCGTCTAATCCCTGCTGCAAAGCAGACAGGCACACTAACAAATCCACCCCTAGAAAAAACTACACTTGGACGTATTTTGCCCATTAATAATAAAGACTGAATAAAACCTATACATACATAAAAAAAGTCCCTAATATTCAACGACATTGTTTTGATGTCCAATATCTGCTTTAAGCCTTCGCCGTGATATCTTCTGAATTTACCTGCCCGTACAGTATATACGGCACTAAATACTGGGTTATTGGTCATTATATCACCCAAACTATCACCTTTTTGACCAATATAAACAAGTTTATATTCTGGTGCTTCTTTTTTTAAAACTTCTGCAACCGATATTATAGGTACTAAATGACCGCCAGAACCACCACCAGTTAATACAATTGTCTTGTTTTTAATCATAATGTTCTTCGTCTTACTATTAGTGGCCTTGCTTTACTCATTGCTCGTTCGTCAAATCCTACTTCGGGGCTGTTATCTAATCGGTTTTTAAAAGTTGTATACCTAGATATTTGAAAAACTAAACCTAATGCTCCTGTAACGAATAATAGACTAGTACCCCCGTAGCTAACAAATGGTAGCGTAATACCTTTTAGCGGCAATAATCCTATCATTGCACCTATATTAATAATTGTTTGGGTACTAAACCACGCAAGTACACCAGCCACAATTAAACGTGCAAATATAGTTGGGGCAAGAAGCATAATTCTTTTTAACCTCGAAAAAATGACAAGGTATATTCCTATAATCACTGTGGTACCTATAAACCCAAACTTTTCTGCAATGATTGCAAATATTGAATCATTTGCGGCTTCTGGCAAATAACCTGTAGCCTGGACGCTTTTTCCTAGTCCCTTACCCGATATACCGCCAGATCCAACAGCAATTAAAGCTTGGCAAGATTGATAACCAGAGTTTTGACAGTCGCTGGTAGGATGTAAAAATGTACTAAATCTGCTTACTCGGTATTTTAAACTTGGAATTACAAAAGAAGCCAAAAGTAACACTGTAACTAAGCCTACTACAGCCAAACCTAGAGGAATAAACTTTTTGATAGGCATACCTGCTAAAAACGCCAATAATAGTACAATTGCTACCATTACAGCGGCGGATCCTAGGTCACTTTGAAGCCCTGCTATTACAAAGCCAATTACTCCTACTACAATAATTGTAGGTTTAAAAGTTTTTTTATCGTCAGTAAGTTCGGCCTTACTCGCCCTAGTACTAAAAAACGCTGCAGCCCAAATTAATAATGTTAATTTTACGAATTCGGCAGTCTGAAAAGACAATCCACTAAATCTAACCCATCTATGTGCTGGATACTGAGCGTTTACAG
Source organism: uncultured Candidatus Saccharimonas sp. (assembly GCA_943354655.1). Classification (GTDB taxonomy): domain Bacteria; phylum Patescibacteriota; class Saccharimonadia; order Saccharimonadales; family SZUA-47; genus RFTN01. Next base: position 2,963 of record CALRCT010000079.1, read on the forward strand.
GTGTAATTAGTGCAATAAAAGTTAAAATAATTGATGTGTATATAAATACTGGGAGTAATTTTTTCCATATATTATGAGGAATGACTGACATCGCAAAAAAACTTAATAAACCAAGAACTATAGCAATTATTTGCTTGCTTACTAGGTATTGTTCACTTACACCACGCGCAGACGCAATGCCTGGGCTAATTGCGTACACAACCACAAATCCTACCGCCAATAACGCTATAGATAACAAAGCAAGTACATAATCTGGTTTATGTTTACGTACAGCCGCAGTTGTTTCTGCAACTAAAGTTGGGCGGCGTCTAACGTGCCGTCCAATTAAACTCACAGTGTTGTCCTTCCTAACAAGTACAACAGTAGTCCAGCAACAGATGCAATTTGACCGACGATCCAAAATCTCATGGTAACTTTTGTTTCTGGCCAGCCACTTGCTTCAAAATGATGGTGA
>CALRCT010000080.1 GCA_943354655.1 uncultured Candidatus Saccharimonas sp.
AGCCGTTTAAGTAATACGAATGCAAACTTATACTTACCCTTATTAAGAATATTATTGCTAGAATGGCCAACAATAACTATGTTCCCTGTTTGACCAGGAAAAGGCGAAGTACTATAGTGCACAACTCCTTTTTCTAGACCGTTTTGTACAGATTTTTCATCTGTTGTATTTAGATCAAATACTACTGGAACTTCAAGGTTTATTTTAGGAATTATAATCTTGGGCTCATCACTTATAACAGTATTGCTACCAACTATAGGTGTAGCAGTTACTGATTTGCTTGGGCTTACGAATGGTGCAATAAATCGTTCATTAAAAAAGCTGAATAATAATACAAAAGCAAATAAAGAAGCCATTCCGATTCCAAAAAGTAATGATTGTATATGATGCTTGGCTTTTAATTTTCCGCCTGCAGAGATTTTGCTGATTACCTGGTTTTTAATATCTGCTACTGTTCGCGTGTCTGTTTTTTGAGCCTGATGAAGGGTTGCATTTTTATGGTGTGCTGTTGTGTTTGTATTATTATCTTGACGGTGTTTTACGGGCGATTGATGTTGGTTAGCTTTATAAAATTCATTCCACACTTCATGTTTTTCGGCATCTGGTAGTGCTGCATAGTAAGAATGCCACTGTGTTTGAATATCTGCTAGTCCTTTACCAGACATTGTAAGTTGGTACATATAATCTTGATGTTTACTGCGACTAGCTCCTGCCTGAAATGATTCCTCTGCCTCTTTTAGGGCGTCTGGTTCTTTTGTGTACAAGCTGGCTAGTTTTGTGCGAACTAAATTTAAAGCAGCATTTTTGCCCTTCGATTCTGAACTTATATTTGAAGAATCTGTTAAGTTAGATTCATCTTGATGAGCAGGAATAATTAAAGTATTATTGTGATTTTTGTCCTGAATTGACACTGAATCACCCATTGAACTTATTTTATTACGTAAAATCTCTAAATCTTCGGCAGAAGCAGAAATGTTAATACTAGCGGCAGGCGTATCTGTATTAAGGGGCTTTAATTTAAGCTCCTTTCGCCTTTTTAACACCAACTCGTCGTCATTTAAATCTTGTTTAGCCATAAGTGCTTACAGTTAGTATACCTTACTTCTTTGGGTTGTTGTATAATAGTAACTAACTAATATTAGTTAACGTTTTGGGCGAGTGGCGGAATGGTAGACGCGCTGGACTCAAAATCCAGTGATCGCAAGGTTGTGAGGGTTCAAGTCCCTCCTTGCCCACCAAATTAAATACCGGTCGTAAGACCGGTTTTTAATTTTGGTACTTAAGTTGGGACTTGAACGGGAGCGCTAGTAGCGCTCCCCGGTCCCGAAGCCCCTAGGCATGCCGCGGGCATGACGTGGGGTTGCTTCGTCAAAATAAATATTTTTATATTTTGACGGCAAGGCAAGTCCCTCCTTGCCCACCAAATTAAATACCGGTCGTAAGACCGGTTTTTAATTTTGGTCTAAAAAACTAGTGACTATAGATTCTAATGGTTTTGTTAGGTTTTGAACCCAAAATACACTTGCTCTGGATGCTACAGGGACCCGCCAAACTTTGTCGCTATTGGTATATTTTTGCGTACAAACGTTTCCTTTGTATGCTACAAAAAGCATTTCGTCGTGAAGCGTAATAATTATCGAATTTATAGTTTTAGTAAATTCGTGTAGCCATTCAGCAACAGCTGTTGCTTGCATGCCAAATGTTAGCGCTTTTTCATTCTTGCTGTTCATTCCTATTTTTTGTAACTGCTCGTAGCTTATTGCTAAGCAAGTATTAGTTCGTATTAGTATATCTTTGGGTGTGGTTATAAAATAATCTGCGGCGTCACGGGTAATAATTAATGGACCAACATATTTTTTAGTAAAATTTTCTAATGTTACAGCCGTTTCACTGTTTCTACCAAGTTCTCCTGCAATAAGTACAGCATCTGACCAAGAGGCATGCATAAGCATGCTGTCTAGTGATTGCTTACTAAAGCTACCGCTAGGGTTTTGAGGTGCAAAATGTGCATCAGGCATACCGCCCACAAGCTTATGAAGCCCTTCTGGCATTAGTATTCTGATTGTACCTATTCCTGCCTTTGTAACCTCAGAAAAAGCTGTAGCAGGCGCTGCAAAGCCAAATTTATTGCCACCAATAATAAGTAATTTGCCTGACGTTAATTTACTTTCGGGTCTACTCCACAATATATCAGGATATAGGGCCGTGTTAGTTTGCTTCTGCCAGTACGTATTTTCCATCAGTATACTCCATTATATACGCTATGCTTTTTCGTTCTATGACAATTTTCCAGCCATTTTTTTGAGCCTCTGCTAATAGTTCTTTATTAGGGTTAAAAGCTATAGGATTACTAACTTTTTTAAGAATAGAAATGTCTCCTCCAGAATCGCCGATGGCGTAACTGTCTTGGTACGTTAAATCATGTTTTTTAACAAATTCTGCAAGTATAAGGTCTTTGTCTTTGTAGGTTTTATGTACAATTCCAGTGTATTTTTTTCTGTCTTCTGTTCGCTCGTAGGTTTGGCCTATCCAATCGTTAAAACCGTGGTGTTTTGCAAATATATTAACTTCTTCTGAACGTGATCCAGAGATGGCTATTATAAAATAACCTTTTGCTTTTAAATCATTCATTAGTTTTTTTGTGTAAACATAGGTGTGATCTAATAAAGGCGTTAAAATTTCTTTAATTATATTGTCGTATTCGGTCGGATCTAGCTCTGTTAATAACGAATCAATAGAATCTATGGTTTCATTATTAAAAAGTTCAAACGCATCCTTGGATTTGCGTTTTTTCCAGCTTTCGTAAAGATCTAAAGTTTTTTGATTAATGTCTTTATGCAATTTTTGTCGTCTTGCAAGTTCTAGCGCTACTTCCCAATACAATTGTGATCTAAATAATGTTCCGTCTATATCTAATACTGCAAATTTTTTCATACGTTAACTGACTTTAGCACGTATTGACCGTTTTCCATCTGCATTCCGTAAACAACGTCTTTACGTTCGATTACGACCATCCAATTTTTTTCTCTGGCTATTTTAAATAATGCCTGGTTAGGATTAAAAGCTATAGGTTGTGAAACTAGGTTAAACATAACTGTATCGTTACCTGTGTCACCGATTGCCATACTGCCATTTGTGTTTAGATCGTACTTAGAAATTATTGCTTGTAGTACTGCGTCTTTTTTTGCTTCAAATTTTTGAACTTCACCCGTTAGGATTTTACCGTCGTCTAAATAATATACGCCAGCTGCGCAAGCATCAAAACCCAGTGTAGATGCTATGGCCTGAACTGCACGTTGTTCCCCACCCGATATTGCGATTAAA
>CALRCT010000081.1 GCA_943354655.1 uncultured Candidatus Saccharimonas sp.
AAAAGCCCGTTAAAGGAAGTACTGTAATTGCGGTTCAAAACGGCAAAGAAGTAATGAAGCGCATAGAATCTATAGACAGTAACCAGATGGTAGAACTAAGAGGTGACAACACCGAACATAGTACAGATAGCCGAAAATACGGAAAAATCCCAAAGCGACATATCCTAGGCGTAGTTATTTGGCCTAATAATTAAAGTATATTTTTATATCGTAAATATAGGTACGATGCAATTCCAGGAACTATTGGCTGAATGTATGTAGCGGTTCTGTATATTAGCACCGTAGCGCCTGCTGTAGCGTGGTCAAAACCAAACAGTATTAATGTTGCAGCAAGACCGGCTTCGACGCCACCAACACCACCAGGAGTTGGAATAAGACTACCTGCGCCAGACCCAATGCTCATAACAATTACTGCCTGAAAAAAACTAATTGGCAGGTTGATAGAATGCCCTGCAAAATACAAAATAGCACTATTAGTAGATATAGTAGCAAGCATCGTAACAATAAGTGGTAGCAAAATTTTAATATTTTTAAGTGACTTAAACACCACCAAAAATTCTTTTTTAGAACTAAGAGCTATTTTTTTAGTGTATTTAAGTCTATTTAAAACATAAATACCTATAAGTAATAATGCAAAAATTAATGCAATAATAAGTATTTGCTGTAAAGATATTTTTAAATCAGGAATAATACCTGGGTTTAAGTAAATAATTACTGCCATTACCAGCAAATTAATGACAAATCCAAATATATTGTTTGTTGCAGCAATAGCTATAGCTTTTTGTGTTTTAACAGATTGTTTTCGTAAAAATAGTATTCCAAAACTTAAATATCCTGCCCCTCCAGGTACTACTCTTCCGGGTCCGCTAGCGGCAAGATTGGTCAGGTACATGTAAAACAAATTAATCTTTACCGGTGTAAGTAATTTGTAACTAATACTCGACCACAAAAAACCCAGCCATGTAAGCGACAAACAAATAAGGACCAAACTTAAATTGCTGTTTTGCACTGTTTGCCAAGATTTTACAATTAAATCTTTATTTTGAAAGGTTATAAAAAATAAAAAAACTAATCCGAATATTTCAGCAATTAATCTGTATTTAATTTTTTTCATAATATATTGTGTGATGTACCTCATTATCTTAGCACCGATAAGCATAATCGTGATAAAATTGAATTAATATGGAAGACTGGGTGGTCCAAAAATTAAAAAATAATCTAAGAGGTGATATTTTGCTGGATTCTGCTTTACTGCAGGCTGCAAGTACAGATTCTAGTATATTTAAAATAACTCCTTCTGCAGTAGCAGTGCCTAAAGATATAGAAGACCTTAAGACTTTAGTTCGAAACGTTAAAGGACTAGCCTTAGATGGCCGCCAAATTAGCTTAACAGCAAGAGCCGCAGGGACATGTATGACGGGCGGATCATTAACCGACAGTATATCTGTAGACATAAAACCAGGTTTTAATTGGATAGGCGACGTAGATATTAAAAACAAAAACATTTGGGTTGGCGCAGGTACACGTTACAAAGACCTACAGCATTCACTTAATTCTCATGATTTACTGTTTGCACCTTATACATCTAATTATGAAGATTCTGTTATTGGTGGAATGGTAGGCAATAATTCTGGGGGCGAAAAAAGCCTAAGATATGGCGCTACCATAGACAACGTAATGGCAGTTAAAATGGTTTGTAGTGACGGAAACGAATATGAATTTGGATCTATAGATGCCGAAACTTTTATTCAAAAAATATCACAAGACAATCTAGAGGGATTTATATACAGAGAACTAGATAAAATTTTAGAAAATAATAATAAGTTATTACAAAAAGCTCGACCTAAAGTACGCAAAAATTCGGCAGGGTATCAGTTATGGAGAGTAGTTAATAAAAACCAAGATGATTTTAACATAGCAAAACTAATAGTAGGTTCGCAGGGAACTTTAGGAATTATTACATCTGTAAAGTTACGCTTAGTCGACAAGCTAAAACACCGCAGAATGCTTGTTATTTCGCTAGACAATCCTAGCAAGTTGTCTGATTTGGTTAAAATTATATTGCGACACAGGCCAGAATGCTTAGAAATGTTTGACTATCATACTTACGAACTTGCAGAAAAATATATGAAACAGGATGCTGCAAATACTGAATTTTCTAAAAATAAAAATTTAATAGTTATAGCTCAATTTATTGAACATACAAAAGACCAAACTGACCATTATGCTTTGTTATGTAACGATGAACTAGAGAGCAAAAACTACAACGTGCGTACTGTGCTTAAGGACGACGAAGCAGAGTCATACTGGAAGATAAGACGCGGTAGTCTTAAGATGATTTTAAATCATAAATACAATGGTAAACGAGCCCTGCCTTTTATAGAAGATACGATTATTAACGTTGACCATTACGGTAAATTTTTAAAGACGTTAGAATCTATATTTGCAGAATATAATATGATATTTACGTGTACAGGTCACATCGGGGACGGTAACTTACAAATTATTCCATTAGTCGATCTAGAATCAAATAACGCTTCAGAAAAAATATACGAACTTGCTGCACGCGTTTACAGCCTTGTGTTTGAATCTGGGGGAAGTATGAGCGTTGACCATAACGATGGAATATTACGAACTCCGTTTTTGCCTATAATGTTTGGTAATGAAGTAATGGAACTATTTGCAGAAACAAAATTCTTATTTGATCCATTAAATATATTTAATCCTGGTAAAAAATTAGGAATGACACTTGAATACGCAAAAAATCACATGGTACTTTTAAATAATGTGTAGTGTTTTGATGTACAATTACTAAAGGATGCAAAATAAAGAAACTATAGATACATCTCTGTTAGAAGATTTAGCTCCTAAGGCCGAAGTATTAGTAGCGCGACACCTAGAAACCAGAAAATCCTGGCAACCACATGAATTTGTACCTTGGTCACTTGCTAATGACTATCCAGAAGATTATGAATGGCAATCTTCTGAATTTGCTATGCCCGAATATATTAGAAGTGCACTATTTGTAAATTTATTAACCGAAGATAATTTACCATTTTACGTACGAGATATAGATGAATTTGCAGGCAAAGATGGAATTTGGCGCCATTGGACAGGAATTTGGACGTTCGAAGAAGGACGGCATAGTTACGCGATGCGTTCGTACATAGAAGCCACACGTGCTATTGATCCTGTTAAATTAGAGCAAGCCCGAGAGGTTCAAGTTACAAACGGCGAAGTGCCAAAAATTGATTCTACCATGGACGGATTTGTGTATGTAGCCTTGCAAGAACTTGCAACCAGAATATCTCATTTAAATACT
>CALRCT010000082.1 GCA_943354655.1 uncultured Candidatus Saccharimonas sp.
ATAGTTATTAATAAAGCACTAACCCAGCTTATAAGCGTAGAACTTGATCAAGATATACCAAAAGTTAATTACCCGTTAATTGCCGCTTCGGTAGTGGGCGAACATGGAATGGACTGTAGTATAGAAGTTGTTAATAAAAATGGAATATTAAAACAAATTAACCCCTTAGATATACTTACATTTATAGCCGAAACTGCTTTAAACGCAGATGATGACAAAATAGATTTAGACAAAGAAACAACTCAGGTTTTAAAAGAGATAATAAGCATTGCCGATATGATGAAAATAGATAAATTTAGCGTTGCGGGACATGTAGAATCTGTTGCCAGGTTGGGTGCAATGCAAAGGCGTATGGATAAACTTAATATAGGAATTAATTCCGAAGCACTTTGTAAATTTGATTACTATTGGGACATGATTGGGGGCGGCTTGGCTCAAACTTTAAGAGAAGACAAAAAGCAAAGTTGGCTGGGTTTTGATAAACCTTTTTCGCTACATGAACGAGACAGAAGAATACTAAATCCGCCAAAAAACACTCGTGCAAAACTTAGATCAGATATTATACATATGCAGCGAGAAGACACCTACGTTGAATGGCACAAAATAAATATTGGTGACTATACAGATTATATTGGTACGTCACAAACGGCTTTTTCTGACAATTCTGTTGTAGGACACCTACTTGGTTATTAGTTATTTGTAATATGTAGTTTTAATATCATAGAGTATTATTATTTTATGGATGAAAACATATTATCAACTCAAAAAATAGTTATCGCAGAAGATAACGCCGCTTTAGCAGACATTTACAAAACGCGTTTAGAAATACTAGGCTACAAATGCTATTTGGCATATAACGGGCAAACAGCCTTAGAAATCATAGAACAAGAAAATCCGTCATTAGTACTGCTTGACCTTATGATGCCAAGAATGGCTGGAGATGAAGTACTGCGTCGAATGCGTGAATCTGAATGGGGTAAAAATATCCGAGTTTACATTATATCTAATCTTAATGAAGCCGATGCACCAGCCGGATTAAGAGATTACGGCATTGAAGGTTATGCAGTAAAAATGAATCTTAGCAATAACGACATAGATAAACTAGTAGACAATATCCTAAAACCAGCCGGACAATCAGAAAGTATAGACCTAGAAACACCAGAAGTTTAAACGTTAACTTGAATAGTTAAGATACATTGTACCTATACGACCCAATTTACCTGTATTTGCAAGGTCATTTGCGTATATTTTACGTTCATCAGAATCGTAATTTTTATACTTACTAACTTCCTTAATTAACGAATTTAAAGATAATTTACTGTCGTCTAAACCATTAACGGCCAATAAGTACTGTTCTAAGGGCCTAATTAGAGCGCTTGCAATTACTTTTGGTTCAAGATAATTTTGGTCATAGTCAATATAAGTCGAAGCAATACGCCGTAAAATTTTAAGCTTATTTGCACTAAAACCTAAAATAATAGGGTAAGCATTTATAAGATCTATAGCGCTATAATCCCATTTTAATAATTTAGCTGTTCTGTTTAACAGTAGTAACTTAGAATTGACAGTATCTATATTAAAACTTAATACAGATGGATTAGAATTAATTATTTTAACTGCATCAAAACCTAGTGAATTAAGATTATTGATTTTTGACGAAACATTGTCTGTGGCTAATCCTAAAATAGCAGATGATTTATTAATAATTTTAACGTAATCTAGTCCGGCGTCAGATAAGAATTTAACTTTATTTTTAATAAGTTCGGGTGACAAACTAAGTAAATATGGGTATTTTGTTAGCACTTTTGTAGTATCAAGCCCAAGATTAGTAAAATTATTACACTTATTAATCACAGATTGTTCTGAAAAATAAAGTAAAAATGGGTACTTATTAATTATTTTAGTTGCATCTAAACCAAGACTTATAATGTTATTATATTTATTAATTACGGTTTGTGACGACGAGCCAATTAGTACAGGGTAGCAATTAAATATACGTACAGAATCTAACCCTAAATCCGATAAATTAGTTAATTTAGACTTTACCATTTCGGTACTAAAACTCATTGCTAAAGGATTTGTGTTAATAATTTTTGCAGCGTCTAAACCAAGTGTTGTTAAACCTTCTATTTTACTTTGAATTTGGGTTGGTAAACAGCCAAGTATAACTGTGTATTTTTGATTAATTTTGCTTACGTCAAGATTGTTGTCGTGAAGAATTTGCTGTGTTGCAATAAAAGTATCAAGTGGACAAAGAGTAATAGAAGTTGATTTATAAGAATCAACTACACTGCTGGGAACGCCCACATACAACAAAAATTTTTCTCTTGCTTCTACTATTTGATTTCTAGAACTTATATCATGATTAACATTAATTCTTGTACTTCCAATAGAAATAAGATTGTTTAGTTCGGCAACAGACAACTGATCAGTAATATTAACGTTAGGCAAAGTAAAATCACAAAGCCACTCATAATCTAATGCGTTAAGTGTTGGCTTGTTTAAGGATTCTAACTTTTCACCATTCATATAAGTATTATAATACAATAATATGTAGATTTTATCAAATATTCTTTAGTAACCAATTCGAATACTTATAATTAACTTAATAGCTATTACCAGGGTCTGACCCTGGTAATAGCTGGCACGATTTTTTTGCATATTAAGTATGCACGTATATTGGCGTTTAAGAGTATTGTTAATAACATGAGCGGGAATAGTTTTAGGTTTTATTCCCTGTATTTATTTAAGGGGTTTAATAAGCGTGTAAAACGCCTATTAAAACCTGTCCTTAAACGTGTTCCGTCGTTTGTTAAAACTGAATGGTTTGCATTAACGATAATTTTGTTAATGGCAGGTGCTCTAATAGCTTTTAATACTGTAAGTGTCCAAAAAAATAAATACTTAGTAAGACCAGCCGATCGATCAATTATTGGCAAATCGACGGTAGACACAAACCTAATAAAAGAATCAGCAAAAGCTTATTCATACCAAAGATCAGACCAACAAAAACCTGATGAATTGTCGCAAATTAGAATATCTGACCAAGAAAATTCAACAGGTAGCACCTTGTACACTTCTAAATTACCAAAAAACCCTAAAGACGGAATTACATTTGCCGACGAAAAACAAGAACGCAAGGTAAACATAAAATCACTGTCTGACCTGTCTACTGGCAAGCTACAAGACGGCAGAATAGTGTACCCAGTAAGTGCCACCGAAAAACACATTTATTCACTAAAATTGAATGGCCTAAAAGAAGACATTTTATTAACAAAACCAACCCAAAAAGTACTAACATTTAGCTGGCAATTGTCTATGG
>CALRCT010000083.1 GCA_943354655.1 uncultured Candidatus Saccharimonas sp.
CTACGTTCCTGCTCATAGTGAATTAGCTATAATATTAAACAACTTTGCATACTTTGGCGAACTAAGCCGTATGACTCAATTTAAAGAAAAATCTGGTGTACAAGCAAATACATCAGTTGGACTTTTTGACTACCCAGTACTTATGGCGGCAGATATTTTACTTTATGGCGCAAAATACATTCCTGTAGGCGACGACCAAAAGCAACACCTAGAACTAGCCAGAGACCTAGCGATAAGGTTTAATAATAAATTTGGAGAAGTATTTACCGTTCCAGACGAATGGAAAAAACAATTAGAATTTAGCAAAAGATTAGAAGGTGCCAGAATCAGAAGCTTACGCAGTCCAGAAAAAAAGATGAGCAAAAGCGTAGAAGACCCTGCGGGCACAATAAAATTATCCGACACTCCCGCAGAAGCAACTAAAAAAATCAAATCTGCCGAAACCGATAGTTTAGCAAACATAAACTGGGACTGGGATAAGCAACCAGGAATTACTAACTTACTCCAAATTTACGAACTGTTATCTGGTAAATCGCACGCAGAAGTACTAAAAGAATGGGTAGGGAACAGTCGTTACGGTGATCTTAAATCTAAAGTAGCAGAACATGTTAGTCAATTCTTAGAAAATTTCCAATCTAAATTATCAAAAATAGATGACGCCCAATTATTAACTAAGCTAGAAAGCTCAGAAAAAGCAATGAACATACAATCTAACAAAACATTACTAAAAGTACAAAAAGCAGTAGGTTTACGTGCCTAAATCTTCTTTAAAAATTGTTATCGATGAATTAACTGTTAAAAAAAGAGCAGATATTATTGTAGCAAGCATGGCTACAGATTATAGCCGCGCCGCTTTAAGTAAGTTATTTGACCTAGGAAACGTAAAATTAGACGGCGAACTAGCTAAAAGAGGCGATAAGCCAAAAATGGGTCAGGTAATAGACGTAGACCTTTCGCCAATACAGCAAGAGCCTGATGTTATAGATCTTCCAGTTTTATACGAAGATAACGATGTTATTGTTGTAGACAAACCAGCAGGTATAATTAGTCACAGTCGTGGCAGGTATTGGCAAGAGGCGTCTGTAGCATCGTTTATTCGCGACAAAACACGAGATATGATAGGTGACAGAGCAGGAATCGTTCACCGTTTAGACAGAGCCACAAGTGGTGTAATGATAGCCGCCAAACACGAAGAAGCTCAAAAATTCTTACAAAAACAATTTGCCGACAAAAAGGTAAAAAAAGAATATACAGCAATTGTTTATGGTACTCCAAAACAAAGCGAAGCTCATATAATCGCAGCATTAATACGCAACCCTAAAACACCTCAGCAATTTATGGTAAATATAGACGGAAAACATGCCGAAACAGAATATCATGTTACAGATTCTAATAATGGTTTAAGCATTGTATACCTTAAGCCGTATACAGGTCGCACACACCAGCTACGACTACACATGTTACACATTGGTAATCCTATAGTTGGCGACTTATTATACGCCCCAGGAATGCCCCAAGAAGACAGAATGTACTTACACGCACATTCACTTACACTTACGCTACTAAACGGTATTGTAACTACATTTACTTCACCATTACCTAAATCATTTAAAAAGAGATTTATACGTTGAAACAACCGCTTTTAAATAAGCGTACAAAATCTGCTTTAGTACGCACTATAGACAGGCATTCACATGCTATATTGCTTACCGGCGAAAGTGGCACAGGACTTAGTTATGTATCTGAATATATAGAATATTTGTTAAAAAATATAAACAATTCGTTTTATAAACTAGTAATAAAGCCAGAAGAAAAAACTACAATCACAATCGAACAAATTCGCGAACTTAGAAACGTTGCAAAGCACAAAAACACTTCTAACCAGAACGATATTAAAGTTATGGTTGTTATTTCTTGCATAGACGATATGCAGCATCAAGCTCAAAATGCCTTACTTAAATTGCTCGAAGAACCACCAATTGGTCTATTCTTTGTCATTTTATGCCACGACAAATCCACAATGTTATCTACCATAGAATCAAGATGTATTAATATTCCCGTATTACCTGTAAGCAAATTAGAAGCAGAGCAGTATTTTGATACTAACGAATCACTAAATAAAAATTATGCATTAAGTGGTGGTTTACCAGGTCTTTTAGTTCAACTAAATGACAATATAGAACATCCACTACTAGAACATATTAATTCTGCTAAAAAAATTCTTAGTTCGACTAAATATCAAAGATTATGTCTGGTAGATTCTGACTTTAAAACTAGTGTGTCGGCAAATAATTTAATATCTGCCCTAGATAAAATTAGTAGAGCAGCACTTAAAACTGGTCAACAAAAAGATAAATGGCTATTAAATTGTTTAGCAATACTAAACGCTAAAGAACGACTGTCTGCCAAGGTTCAAGCAAAGCTTGTTATGGACGAACTCTTTATTAGTCTTAATTAATGGTATAATGTGTGCAGATGTTTAGTCTTATAATAGTTTGTATAATTGCATTATTAGCAATAAGCAGCAGTAGAGTGCGTGATACTGAACTTTCACCTATACCGCTTAAAATAAGCGATCAGCTTAGTAAGTTGTGGGAAATAGCCCACCAAGGTATGCGAGAAAACAGGTTATTAAGAGCCGAAAAAGCTCTTTTAACTATCCTTAAAATGGATCAAAAAAATGCCGCAGCGTATAACCGATTAGGCATACTATACGCAAAACAAAAAGAATATAAAGACGCAATAGACTGTTTTGAAATAGCTAGTAGCATAGAACCAACGGCGTCTAGTCTACATAACCTAGGTTTAATATACCTAGAAACAGAAAACTACCAAAATGCAGCAGCAGCCTTTGAACAAGCGTTAAAACTAGAAGACGGTCTTGCAGCCAGGCACATAGCCTATGCAAAAGTACACGAAAAATTAGGTAACGACAAAATAGTACTAGCCGAACTAGAACGTGCAGCCGAACTAGAACCTAACAAAGAATCATTTATGCTTTTACATAAAGCATACGAATCTAGGGGAATGATAGAGCAAGCAGACGACGTTGCTAAAAAAGTTCAAACCTTAATTATGCCTACAGGACAACCAAAACGTATTATGCGCCCAAAACGCGTAGTAGTTTAGTGCCAAATTAACTAAATCTCAATGACAATTATTACTCCTGGACATTCCTTAGCTGCTTTTATTCCAGTAGCAACCTCATTATCTTCGAGTACTCTACCAA
>CALRCT010000084.1 GCA_943354655.1 uncultured Candidatus Saccharimonas sp.
TTACTTTGTAACTTTTTACGCTGAGAAACACCAAAACGATGTTGTTCGTCTACGATTACCAAACCAAGGTTTTGAATTACTACTTTGTCAGAAAACAATGCGTGAGTACCAATTATAAATTGTACATCTGCAGATGCGATTCTTTGGTGAATCAGTTTTTTTTGCGCAGAAGATAGCCCGCCAATTAACAAGCCTACTTTATTAGCTAATCCTAATGGTTCGAGTGTGTTGTACAAAGATTCGGCATGCTGACGAGCTAAAAGTTCGGTAGGCGCCATATATGCAACCTGAAACCCAGCCTGCATTGCCATTACTGACGCCATTGCGGCTACTACTGTTTTACCTGATCCAACGTCTCCTTCTACTAAACGATTCATTGGAACATTAGATTCCATATCTTTAAATATTTGCCACAGTACTTTTCTTTGGTCGTCTGTAAGTTTAAACGGTAATTTGCTAACAAATAATTTTGCTAATTTAATATCAAACGCTATAGATGCAGCATTTTCTTTAGAAAATTCTTGTTTGTTCAATAAACTTGCTAGCGTTAAATAAAATACTTCTTCAAAACCTAATCTTCTTTTAGCTTCTAAAAGGTCTTTTGCACTAGACGGAAAATGCATCTGATATATTGCAGTATGCCTGTCTAGCAAGTTTTGTTTTTTGCACAGCCAAGATGGTAGCGACTCGTCTATATGACTACCACTCATAAAGGCTGAATATACCGCTTTTCTGATTGTTACAGATGTAAGCCCTTTAGTTTCGCGGTAAATGGGAACTATTCTTGCAGTATGTATTGGTAAATCGCTTTTTAGTTCTGATGTTGGACTACTTAAAGTCATGCGTTGTCTAGAAAGCCCAAAATCTCCTGTAATATAATATATTTCATCTTTTTTTAAAGAAGTAGCTCTAAAAGGTTGATTAAACCATACTATTCGGACACTACCGGTTTGATCACTCGCTACTGCCTCTGTTATATGTAAGCCGCGTTTTACATAACGTCCAACGATTGATGTTATTTTAGCCTCGATTGTAACTGATCCAGGCATTAGCGAACCAATTTTAGAAACTATAGAATAATCATTGTAGGTTCTTGGTAGGTAATCAATAAGATCATTAACTGTGTTTATTCCAAGTACGGCAAATTTTTTGGCCTGTGCAGGGCCTACACCTTTTAAAAACTCTATACTCTTATTCATATACTACTTCTAGAGTACAGCAAAGTAGGTACACCTTAAAACTTTCGTTCAATAGTGCAGTCTGGGACGAAAAGCGAGCACAATATTAAAGCCGTACGATTGGTACGGCTTTAATATTTGACACAGCTTTACGCCCAGAATGTGCACTGAACGAAAGTTTTAACCGCGCTTTTTTAGAAGATATACAGTAGAAGGTCCAAAAAATGTTCGTGCTAATGGAATTTGCATTGCTTTTTCGACTGTTAATAAAGCACTTTTTGGCAAAAACTTTTTAAGCGAAGGTGAACGAAGGTTAGAAACAGACAATATACGTTCTACTTGCATTCCTGAATGTGCAAGCTGTTTACGTACTGTATGTGGATTATGATTTACGAAAGGAATATTGCTGGTCATATCTTTTCTTATATCTACTGGTTCACGAGGAATACGTTTTAATTTAGATGCATACTTAATTCTGTTTTTAAAGTTTGCGTAGTTAGCAAATTCTATAAAAAGATAACCGCCCGGTTTTAATACACGAGCAATTTCGGCAAATTCTTCTGTTGGGTCTGGTATGTGATGAATAACTCGAACTACTGTAATTAAATCAATACTAGCGTCTTTAAAAGGTAATGCGTCGGCCTGAGCCAAAACCATATCAATACCTTTTTTGTCCTTTAAAAAGTCTTTAGCTATGTCTAGTTGTTGCTGACTAGGTTCTGCAAGCGTAACTTGATCGGCATATTCTTTTAGGACAGGGCAAATACGTCCGTATCCACCACCAACATCGACTATCTTGTTAAAATGTTTACCTTTTAACATGCGTCTAATTGCTACTTCTTCGGCGGCATGTTCGTATTCTCTGCCGTCCCAGTATTTTAAATAGTTGTGTGATGGGTCATTGTATTGATCTGCTGTTTTTTTAGTCATATAAATGTTAACTATACAGTATTATTTTAGTTTTACGAGAATGGTGTTATTTTTACCACGTCGTACTACTACATAACCATGTAATCCGTCGCTACTTTCTATTGTTATTTTATTGCTCGAAAACTGACTACCGTTTATATAAACAGCGCTATCTGTTAAAAACCTTCGAGCGTCACTTTTGCTAGAAGCTAGTTCGCCCATAACCAATAAATCGGCTAGTGGCGTGTCTTTTGATACCTCTATAGTTTTAATTTCTTTAGAAAGTTCTTTAAAGTCGTTTAAAGACAGTGACTTATAGTCACCTACACCAAATAACACTTCGCTGACATTTTTTACAGACTCCGCAGTATTTGCACCATGAACAATCGACGTCACTTCAAAGGCTAGTCGTTTTTGTGCGATTCGTAAGCTAGGCGATTCGTTATGGTCTGTCATAATTGAATCAATATTTGCCTTTGTGAGTTCAGTATAAATCTTAAGATAGTATTCTACACCAGCATCATCAATGTTAATCCAAAACTGATAAAACTTAAACGCGCTAGTTTTGTTTGAATTTAACCATACTGCTCCTGCTTCGCTTTTACCAAATTTTTTACCGGTTATTTTATCTATTACCAAATTAATTGTAATTGCGTGTGCTTCTACGCCTCTAGCTTTACGTATAAGGTCTACACCAGACAGACAGTTTCCCCATTGGTCAGATCCGCCTAACTGTAATGTGCATCCAAAATTGTCGTATAGATGCAAAAAATCCATTCCCTGCAATAACGTATAGCTAAATTCTGTGTAGCTTATCCCACTACCGCCCTCACCTATTCTGTTAGCAATGTAATCTCGCTGTACAAGAGTTGTCATACTAAAGTGCTTGCCAATATCTCGCAAAAAGTCTAAGACATTCATGTCTTTTGTCCAGTCTAGGTTATTTACGAGCGTAAAATCATTGTCTCCAAATATCTTTTTAATTTCTAACTCGGCCGAACTGACGTTATGTAAAATAGTTTCTTGACTTTGCATATTGCGTTCTTTGTCTTTTCCGCCCGGATCGCCAATTGAGCTTGTAGCACCACCTGCCAA
>CALRCT010000085.1 GCA_943354655.1 uncultured Candidatus Saccharimonas sp.
CTTGCCACTAGTGCCTTCTTCTAAGGCCATAGTCGTAAAAAATGCTGCATCGGTAAGCTCCTCTGCCCCTTCGGCAGTCAATACTGCCGTACCTGACGCAATACCCACAATTAGCTGAGCAGCCCCACCGACCGCCCTTAATGCCGCAGAAGTGCCATATATTCGGCGTAATTCTGATTCTGTGCGTTCGTGCTCGTTTTGCAGTAAATCTGACATGATTTAATTTTTAGTAAATTTAAGTTTATTAAGCGACCTTTACGGAGTCTTTGACTTCTTTGGTGATTTTGTCTAAAACTTTAGGATTGTCTTTTAAGTACTGTTTGCCCGCTTCGCGGCCTTGAGCCACATTTGAACCTTCGTAGGCAATCCAGGCGCCTGCTTTGGTCATTATGCCTTTAGCGATTGCTAGGTCCAAAACATCACCTTCTGTGCTAATTCCTTGGTTAAACATAATGTCAAACTCAGCTTCGCGGAAAGGAGGCGCAATTTTGTTTTTTACTACCTTTACTCGTACTCGGTTACCTAAAACTTCGTCAGCACTCTTAATTTGACTTGTTCTTCTAATGTCCATTCTAACGCTGGCATAAAACTTTAACGCATTACCACCAGTGGTAGTTTCTGGGTTTCCAAACATGACTCCAATTTTCATACGAAGTTGGTTAATAAACACAACCGTACAATTGCTTCTAGAAATAATAGCCGTAAGCTTACGTAACGCTTGACTCATTAAACGAGCTTGCAAGCCCATATGACTGTCGCCCATGTCGCCTTCTATTTCGGCCTGTGGAACCAACGCAGCAACAGAGTCAATTACAACAATATCTACTGCGTTACTTCTTACTAATGTTTCTACAATCTCTAGGGCTTGTTCGCCACTGTCTGGCTGGCTAACAAGTAGTTTTTCTGTATCTACGCCAATTCTTTTAGCATATGCAGGATCTAGGGCGTGTTCTGCGTCTATAAAAGCTGCAACGCCACCTTTTTTTTGAACTTCGGCAACAATATGAAGAGTTAGGGTTGTCTTTCCTGAACTTTCTGGTCCGTAAACTTCAATTATTCTTCCTTTAGGAATGCCGCCGCCCAATGCTATGTCTAGGCTTAAACTTCCTGTTGGAATTGTTTCTACATTGATTTTTGTCTGGCCGTCAAGATGCATAATTGCACCTTTACCAAATTGCTTTTCGATCTGTTCCATTGCAAGATCAAGGGCTTTTGACTTGCCCTCAGAATCGTCGCTTTTACCACTTCTGCTCATAGTTGGTTTTGAGTCAGCTTTTGCTGCCATAATAGAATCCTCTTTTCTTATACGAATTATATCGTTTAGGTTAGTACTAGTCAGTATATGCTGCGGCAGCAACTTTGCAAGCATTACTTTACTTTAGCTGTAAAAAGCACGTCATTTCTGTTAGCATAAGTACTAAGGATACTAACTTAATTTAGATCATGAATAATTAAAGTATAATGAATTTTTTTACAACACAAGACAATTAAATAAAATATGCGTATACCAGACAAATTAGTAGAAGAATTAGTTAAAAAAAGCGGAACTTTAAGTGACGAAAAATTTAAGGCGCTAGTAGAACAAGCAAACGAAGAAAAATTACCACTACAAGAAATCGTTGTTCGCGGTAATTTACTTGGGGAATCTGACCTTACAAAACTGTACGCCGAAAGCATTGGCGTGCCTTTTGTAGAAATAGCCGTTAAAGAATTAGACCGTGAAGTGCTAAAACAAATACCCGAAAAAATTGCTCGACTATACAATATGGTCATATTTTCTGGTAATGTCGACAAGCCAGACGAACCAAAACAAGTTGCAATGGATGACGCCGACGATCTGCAAGCAATTGATGTATTGCACAAATTATTCGGCCAAAATATTAAAATATTTATTGCAACCAAGTTTAATATTCTTTCGGCACTTGATCAGTACCGAGGTAATATTGGTAGCGAAATCAATAAAGTAATAACAGATAGCGACGAAGCCGAAGAAGATGAAGTATCTGTAAACGAAGAAGATATTGCCGAAGATTCTCCTATTGCTCAGACCGTAAATTTGGTAATAGAATACGCTATTAAATCTGGTGCAAGTGATATTCATATAGAACCCAGAGACAAGAACGTTATTATTAGATACCGTATTGACGGCGTACTGCGTGAAGCCAACAGATTACCAAAACGTACATTAAGCGCTCTGGTTTCGCGTATTAAAATTTTAAGTAATTTAAAAATTGACGAACGTCGAGCGCCTCAGGATGGTCGTTTTAAGATTAATATGAACGGCCGAATTTTTGCTTTTCGTGTTTCTACACTGCCTATATCAGAAGGCGAAAAAGTAGTTATGCGTGTTTTGGACGAATCTAGCGAACCGCTTGCATTAATAAAACTTGGTTTTTGGGGTAAAGCGTTAGAAGACATTAATGAAGCCAGCATACAACCACACGGAATGATTTTGGTAACCGGTCCTACTGGGTCTGGTAAAAGCACCACATTGCACAGTGTTTTACATATTTTAAACAAACCTGACGTTAATATTTCTACAATCGAAGACCCTGTTGAATATAAACTCGAAGGCGTTAATCAAACTCAAGTAAATCCAGTTGCTGGAATGACATTCGTAGCCGGCCTGCGCGCCCTATTAAGACAAGACCCAAACATAATTATGGTCGGAGAAATTAGAGACAGCGAAACTGCTGGACTAGGCGTACAAGCGGCACTTACAGGACACTTAGTTTTTAGTACTCTTCACACAAATAACGCAGCTACCTGCTTACCTCGTTTACTAGATATGGGCATTGAGCCTTTTCTTATTGCAAGTGTTGTTCGCGTAGTTATAGGTCAAAGATTAGTGCGAAGATTGGTCACCGAAGACAGCGAAGCGTACGAACCAGATGCAGCAGAAAAAAAAGAGGTAGAGCGAGTTTTTCACTTAAATTCAAAGCAGGACTGGGATATTTTGTTACAAAAAGTTCAACTTGCACAAGCACAATTTGAACGACCACGAACAGATAAGATTTTGTTTTATAGACCCAAAAAAGACCTACCTAAAGAAAAGACAGGATACAAAGGTAGAATGGGAATTTACGAAGTACTTAAAAACTCAGAACTTGTACAAAAAATGATTGTCGC
>CALRCT010000086.1 GCA_943354655.1 uncultured Candidatus Saccharimonas sp.
ACTGCGGCTTCTGTAAGAAGCCGAGCTACCGCTTAGAAGCTATTGTAGCTACCAGAAGCCGCAGGTTCTGGGACTTCAGAGTCTTTCCTGGATGCCCTTTGTAAATACAACACTTAAAAGGCGGCAGCTTTAGGTTATTTTTTATTCCCAAGTATCTAAAAAATAGCCCGACCGTAAGGGAGTCCTGCCGAGCAGTGTTGTTATTTACAATTAGGGGCATACCAAGAACCTTTTGCATCCCAGTGGTTTTGCCATACTTTGCCAACGCAAAGTATGAAAGAGATTGCTTCTTGGAAAGAAGACTTTATTGGGTTTTTGGGGTGTTAGCAATAACTTTTGCATTAACCTGAAGTGTATTAATAAGCGCACGTTCAGTTTTTGTAGAAACGTCAGTTCCTAATGTTTTTATATCTTTTTGGTAACTAATTACTAGCGTATTTAAAACCAATGTAAGTTTTTCGTCGTATTGATTTGCTTGTTCTGCGGCAGTTAATGTTTTGTCATTGTTGGTGTCTTTTTTAGACGCCAGTACTTTTTCGTCTATTTTAATTCCTGCTCCTTTTAGGTAGGCTAGGGTATCTGTTTTTTCGCTAGTAGTTATAGATTTAATAGAAGTTGCATAATTTTTTATACTGGCGCTCCTGGCTTTTGCGTAACCTAAGTCAGTTATGCGAATTATTTCTGTTTGTTCGTCCAGAATTTTTTTGTATAAAGTGTAATCTTTTTTATTGGCAGATATAAAAACCGAAAGTACAACTACAAATATAGTAACAATGACCAGTACAAATATTATCGAATATAGTATTGTCTGTTTTTTGCCGCCATTTTTGCCGCCACTAAAAAAATTAGCTTTTTTAGGAGTAGGGGCATTAAGAATATAGTCGTATTGACCAGTATTTTGAGGTATTTGGTTTGGATCCATCATGCTTATGATATCACGAGATAGTTGCTTATGCTGTACCTGTCGCAATAAAGACTGTAACCTATAAGTATGGATGCCGTTGCAGATATAAAAGATCGCCTTGCCATAGAAGACGTCGTCGCAGAATACGTTCAATTAAAACGTGCCGGTCGTAACTTTAAGGGCTTAAGTCCTTTTGCTAACGAAAAATCTCCTAGTTTTGTCGTAAGCCCAGAAAAACAGATATGGCACGATTTTAGTAGTGGTAAAGGTGGTG
Organism: uncultured Candidatus Saccharimonas sp.; assembly: GCA_943354655.1. Taxonomy (GTDB): domain Bacteria; phylum Patescibacteriota; class Saccharimonadia; order Saccharimonadales; family SZUA-47; genus RFTN01. Next base: position 1,179 of record CALRCT010000086.1, read on the forward strand.
ATGTATTTGGTTTTATTATGGAAGTCGAAGGACTTGATTTTAAGGGGGCACTAGAACTTTTGTCGCGCAAAGCGGGCGTAGATTTAACTCAATATAAAACTGGTGGTACTGGTGTAGACAATTCAAAAACAAAAGAACGAATGCATGCAGCGCTTGAAGCGGCAGCACGTTTTTACCAAGTTCAGTTAACAAAAAACATGAGTGCGCTAGAATATACTCGTAAAAAACGAGCTTTTAGCAAAGAGACAATTTTGCAATTTAGACTTGGATATAGTCCTACGGGCGGAAAAGAACTTCTTTCGTATTTATTAGGAAAATCTTATACATTAGACGAAATAAAAAAAGCAGGATTAGTTTCGCAACGTTCTGCAGGAACTAGCGACATGTTTAGGGGAAGATTAATGGTTCCTCTTTGCGATCAACAAGGTGCAGTAGTCGGATTTACGGCAAGGCAATTAGATTCAGATCCTAACGCACCAAAATATATTAATACGCCCGCAACACTTTTGTATGACAAAGGGCGTCAGGCTTACGGCCTACATTTAGCAAAAGAATCAATAAGAAAGTTAGGATTCGTAGTAATTGTAGAAGGAAACTTAGACGTTATTGCTAGTCACCAAGTTGGGGTTACTAACGTAGTTGCAACAGCCGGAACAGCTATGACAGCGCAACATCTTAAAGCCTTAAAACGATTCACGTCAGATATTAGACTATGTTTTGACCAAGATAGTGCCGGACAAAATGCAGCAGAACGGGCAATAGATTTAGCGAACGATGTAGGCGTTACGCTACAGATGATAACAATTCCAGCCGGTAAAGACCCCGATGAATTAATCCAAAAAGATGTATCAGCTTGGCAAGAAGCAATCAATAAGCCGCAGTATGTTATTGACTGGCTTATGGATAGATATGAGTCTCAGCTGGATATAACCAGTGCAGTAGGAAAGCGTAAATTTACAGATGTGGTTCTGCGCTTAGTAAGAAGACTTAAAGATCCTGTAGAGCTTGATCATTATATAGGGGTGTTAGCTAAAAAAATAGATATTAGCAATGAAGCGCTTAGGCAAAAACTCAATCAAACAGAAGTTGCTCCAGTGCGTCGGCTAAAAGCCTTAAAAAACGAAGTAGAACTTGCTAGCGAGCTTCGCGATCAAATGATTATGGGGCAACATTTACTTGCAATTACGCTAAGGTTTTCAGAACTAAGACAGATACTAAGTGGATTACCTAAGGATGTTTTTGTAGAAAAGAGCGCCCAAGAGTTAAGTGATTTTTTGCAAGAAAATTTAGAATATAAACTTACGGACGAAGCCTCTTCTCTTAATTCCTTGAGAAACATAGCAGATTATGTTAAAATGTTGTTACTTCTATCTGAAGAACTCTACCAAACAACAGAGGAATCCGAGCTTTCGTATCAAACCGAACACTTAGTTTCTCGACTGGTAACAGAGTACATAAAAAACAAAAAACGACAACTCATAGAAAGCCTTAGTAGCAGTGACGATTCAGACACAGCAAAAACGCTAATAAAAGTAAAAGAGCTCGATGAGCTAAGTAAAGTGTATAGATTACACTCTTAAAGTCCAGGAAGGATAAACCAAGTGGCAGACGAACCAAAAAATAAGCCTACAGAATCTTTAGAAACAGCAAAAAATGATCTTATAGAAAAAGCTAAAAAAAGCGGCAAAATAGATCAACGAGATATATTCGCAGCTATTGCTGACACCCCTGACAACGTAGACATTTTAGATGTCTTATACGGTGAACTAGCAGAACTTAAGATCGATATCACAGGAGTAACCGAACCAAAGCCAGAAGATCTTAGCGACGAATGGACAGCCGAAGACGGTGAAGAAAT
>CALRCT010000087.1 GCA_943354655.1 uncultured Candidatus Saccharimonas sp.
TAGATAGCTGTTGCAGTCATCAAAACGCATGTCGCACTCATTAATATTTGATTGCTATCATTAGTTTTTTTGTACAAAACATCGACATTGTTTAACTGCTGATTCAACCGATCCCGATATGACAATTCGTAAGCGTTAGAAAGCGTTTTGTTAAGATCAATTTTTGATCCTAAAAGCTTTAACATATTACGAGTTTGAAAGGCAGAATATATCAGAAGCTCTGATATTAATACAAGTAACGAAACTACAAGCATAAAACGGTTCTTTCTCGTGTAATCCTTTTTAGGGGAGCATCCCATGCGGGTTGCAGTTAATTTTTATAAAAACACTAACTGCAGCCCACATGAAAACAAACATGATAATTGATGAATAGCTTTAACTAAAAATTCATAAAACGTGCGTACCTCTAACTTATCACCAGAAGTAGTTAGATGATGATACTACGAAACAATAAATTTGTATATACACAAATTATCTTGTTTTAATTTAAAACGCTTTTGTTTGATACAATATTACATATGAAGATTTACTCCTGGAACGTTAACGGAATTCGTGCAGTCTGGAACAAAGGTCTGTTTCAAAAATTTATAGACGAACACCAACCAGATATATTGTGCTTGCAAGAAACAAAAGCTATGCAGCACCAAAGCCCAGTAGATTTACCAGTATATAGCGAATATTGGAACAGTGCCGAAAAAAGGGGTTATAGCGGCACAGCTATTTTTAGCAAAATAGAACCTTCAGAAGTACGGCTTGGATTTTCGGACAAAGTACAAAGCAAATACAAGTTTGACGATTCGTTTGGCGACCCAAGTAAAGAAGGCAGAGTAATAAGCGCCAAAATTAACGGCATTTGGGTAGTGACTGTATACACTCCAAACAGCAAAGACAAGCTTGAACGCCTTGATTTAAGACACGACGTCTGGGACCCCGCATTTTTAGAACACGTAAAAGAGCTAGCAGCAGACGCGCCTATTATATTTAGTGGTGATTTTAATGCCGCCCATAAAGAAATAGACCTAGCTAGACCTGCAGAAAATGTTAAAAAACACGGCTTTACACAACAAGAACGAACGGGAATAGACAATATGATTAATGCTGGATTTGTTGACACCTTTAGAACGCTGCACCCTGATCAACTACAAGCATACACGTGGTGGACTAATTGGGGCGGTGCAAGGCAACGTAATGTTGGATGGCGAATAGACTATTTTATGATGTCAAAAAGCTTGCTGCCAAAACTTAAAAATGCGCAAATCCACCCTGACGTTATGGGTAGCGACCATTGCCCAGTTAGCATAGAAATTTAGACAAATTTTAGACTCTAGTAATTAAATATACAAAAATCTAATACTAGTGCGAAGTTAGCGTAGCGCTCATCCAATACGCCCAATAGGATTTGTCGTTATTATGATTATCTCTGATGTTTAAGGCCCTCAATTTTGCTATGGGTATGCATGGGGGATCGGTAATTGCAGAATTAACCGCTTCCGAACTAATCCTATCTTTAGTTTGGCGTTTTCTTATAACCTCTGTTAATCCACCGTATCCAAGGCTATCGCATGCTATACAAAGTGACTTTGCAAGTAAAGAATCGTCGTCTGATACTGTATTTTCTAGGGATCTTGGGGCGATTGATTCAATAATTTGAAGTTTTCTAATCCAGGGGACTTCATTTGCGACCAACGACCGATTGCCAGAAATTAAATTCTCGCAGACTTCGGCTACTTCTTTTGCCGCGTCTACTTCATATTCAGGAAAATTATATTTTTTACCAACACTAATTACTTTTTCTGCCAACATTAATTGATATTCAGCCGATGTATATTTTTTTCCACTATAAAGATCTAATTTTTCGTCAGGATTATTAGAAATTTTTTTATAGTTTTCTGTCTGAGAACCATAAACCGTATACGTTGAATCTATTTGTCCTGAATCTACTAATCTTATAACTGCCGACGTAAACGCAGCACGATTTTTTAACTGCCAATATGATATGGGGTAATTTTGTCTTCTAAATTCAAACCTTTTAAAAAATGTTTCGGTTTCTAGATCGCCTGAATCTTTAATACAAACTGCGCTGTCTGAACCTCTGATATCGCTGTTAACTTTTTGAGCAATTTGATATGTACCAGATTTTGCAATATATTCGCCTTGTCCGGACCATACAGATTGAGTTGCTGCGTAACCTATTAAAAAAGGCACTATATCTTTTGTGTCGTAACATAGTACTTGATAGTTTTCGTGGTAGCCGCTAGATCTGGTTTCTCCAGAAACTCGCAAGGGAAGTAAATAGTCTAGTTTTCCGTATGAATGTTCATTTTGGCTAATAAATACGCTTAACGAATCTTCCATTATTGCTTCGCTTGCAAGTTGCACAACACCAATTTTGTCTGGGTAACATTCTGGGGTACAAAGTTCGTTTAAGTCTCCGTCTATATATGATTTAAAAGCGTTTCCCAAAAAACCCGAACTTACACTGCCAAATTTTGATGCAATTATATCTTCAATACCCTGAATTGGAGTTTCTAATATAGACCTACTTTTTTGCGATCCACTAGATTCTAAAATATATACAGATGGGGAATACTCCATCTCAAAACCAACTACTCGTTCGGTATTACATGCATATTTTGACATTTTAAGTACTATATATTTTTATATCTTGTTTAGCAACTTAGCATAATAGTTATATAATACATACATATGGCTAGGCAATTTGCAGTATTTGATATAGACGGAACAATAGTAAGAACAAGTCTTATGCAACTATTGGTAAAAGAACTTGTAAATAGAGGCCAGCTAGACGGCCCAAAAGCAGGTGATATTGAGCGCATTCTACACGACGGAAGGCAAAGAATCGACGACAGCGTGTTTGGTTCGTACATGAAACAAGCTTTTGACTTAATGATCCAAACTGCAGGCTCTGGATTAAGTTTATCTGATTATACAGAGGCAATAACTGCAGTAGCCAATTCATTAAATTCTACGTCATATGTATACACTAGACAGCTTATAGATACACTTAA
>CALRCT010000088.1 GCA_943354655.1 uncultured Candidatus Saccharimonas sp.
AGAAATTAATGATTTTATTACACGTGAAGTACAGGATTTTAAAAGTAAAGTAGGTGTAGGTTTATTGCCGCAAGGTTTTAAAAATCAGCTTACTATTACTTCGCATTTAGATTACGTTTCTGAAAATTCAGTATCTTTAACATTAGAATCAGAAGATTATAAAACAAATAAACCCGTAATTACTAAATTCCATAGTTGGTTGGTTGTAAATAATTCACGGTCAGTTACGTATATTACGCAAGATAATAGTACAGAAATTAGTAAAATCTTAAACGTCCCAATAGACGCAGTTCAATCCAAAATAGGACAACCGCTGCAGGTAGGATTTTTGCCAAACTATAAGATAAGATTTTATAAAAACGACTTTATAAATTTTAAAACACAGTACATAGACTCAGAAATTAACTTAGTTCCAAACATAGCCAAAAACGTAAAAAATTCGCTTTATCAATCGTACCCTGTATCATTATCATTAAATCAAAAAAGCACACTAACAAAAAATTATTTAACAAGGTTAAATATAATTAGTAATGTAGTAAGTGATTGTAAGTTAGAAAAATGCGTTGCCTTAACTTTTGACGATGGACCAGACAATATAAATACTTTAAAAGTTGCAGACGAATTAAAATCTATAAACGCTAAAGCAACTTTTTTTGTACTAGGAAATAAGGTAGTTCAATACCCAGATATTGTTAAAAGACTATATAACGACGGCAATGAAATAGAAAATCATACCTTTAGTCATCCGGATTTAATTAAACTTAGGAATCCAACTTTAATAAAACAACAAATAGATTCAACTCAAAAAGCGTTATTAAATATTGGTGTTAGTGCAAAATTTTTAAGACCTCCATACGGATCGGTAAATCCATTAATTCAAAAATTTGTTGGAATGCCTATTATTTTATGGAACGTAGATTCACAGGAATGGCGAACAGGTACAAGTATAGAATCCACCATTCAATCAATAACTTCCCAAGTAAGAAACGGATCAATTGTACTAATGCACGATACGCGCGCCATAACTACAGAGGCATTAACTGGGATTACTAAAGATTTATCACAAAGAGGCTATAAATTTGTGACAGTAAGCCGTTTATTAGGAATAGACAGCGCGTCTTCTGGCATTTACGTCTCTGCTCCATAATTGGTAGTAATTATAATTTTAAGATGTATACTTTGCGCTCTAATTACTAAAATCGTATAATAAAAGTTAATGACCAATTACAATTGTTATATAAATAGCCAAACATATCTCCTTTAGGGGTATAAATTTACTTTTAAAATTTTATTAACAAAATAATTATTACTACTAGGAATACTATAATGAACAGATACAATCCAAAAGATATCGAACCAAAATGGCAACAGATTTGGGCAGAACAAAAAACATATCAGGTTACAGAAGACCAAGGCAAAAAAAAGCTATATTCTACACCAATGTTACCTTACCCAAGTGGAGCAGGATTACATACGGGGCACGTGCGTAACTATTCTATATCAGATGCAATAACCAGATATTACCGCCAACAAGGTTATAACGCTATGACAAATATAGCTTGGGATGCATTTGGATTGCCCGCCGAAAATTATGCAATTAAAACTGGCACTCCACCCGCAGAATCTACAGCCAAAAATATTGCTTATTTTAAAGAACAATTACAAAATTTAGGAATAGGATTTGATTGGAGCCGCGAGTTTAATACAAGCGATCCTAGCTATTACAAATGGACACAGTGGATATTTACTAAACTATACGAAAAAGGATTAGCCTACCAAGCAGAACGCGCCCAGTGGTGGTGTGATTCTTGTAAGACTGTATTAGCAGACGAACAGGTTGTGTTAGGAAGATGTTGGCGACATGATGGTGCCGAAGATCCTTTAGTTACAAAGAAAAGTTTTAAACAATGGTTTTTTAACATCACAAGTTACGCCGACGAATTGCTTGAATCAACTGACACATTAGAGTGGCCAGAAAAAATAAAATCCATGCAAAAAAATTGGATAGGACGAAGCGAAGGAACGGTTGTAACTTTTGATCTACAAGGTTTAGGTGCAGATAGTCAGCATTTAGACGTATTTACTACTGCGGTCGAAACTATATTTGGAGCAACTTTTATGGTTGTAGCCCCCGAACACCCAATTGTTACCGAATTTGCTCAATATGCAGATAATAATTTAGACATAGAACAATATGTAACAAAATCCACCAGAAAAAGTGAAATAGACAGAGAAGCCAACAAAGACAAAACAGGCGTGCCAATAGAAGGTTTAACGGCAGTACATCCCATAACAGGAAACCAAATTCCGGTATGGGTCGCAGACTACGTAATGATGGGCTATGGAAGCGGTGCAATTATGGCTGTACCCGGTGAAGACACCCGCGATAGCGCATTTGCTACAAAATTTGGGCTTCCAATTGTATACACTACTTCAAAAAATGAATTCGTAGATTACCAAGAAGAAATAAAAAATAATAAAACTTCATTTATTATGGCAAATTCAGGAGATTTTGATGGTAAGAACTTTGAAGAAGGTCGAATAGCTATAATTGAGTCTCTAACCAAGTCTGGTAAAGCAGAACAAAAGGTTCATTATAAAATACGAGATTGGTTAATTAGTCGCCAAAGATATTGGGGCGCACCTATTCCTATTATTCATTGTCCAACCGACGGTGCTGTGGCTGTACCTTTAAAAGATTTACCAGTAATCTTACCAGAAGTTAAAGATTACGCGCCTGACGGTACTGCTCATTCAGTATTAGCCCGCGAAACAGAGTGGGTTAATACGGTTTGTCCCACTTGTGGGCAACCTGCAAAGCGCGAAACAGACACAATGGACGGATACGCGTGTAGCAGTTGGTATATGTATCGATACACCGATGCTCAAAATGATCAACAAGCTTGGGATCCTAAAAAAGCAGATTATTGGTTTCCTGTAGATTATTATTTTGGAGCCGATCACGCAATAAGCCATTTATTGTATTTTAGATTTTGGCATAAGTTTTTTTGTGATATTGG